>JAGAIK010000450.1 GCA_017626625.1 Roseburia sp. | reverse complement strand
GGCGGAGGCGAGAACCCTAGAGGACATCAAGGCGGACGGCACCATAAAAATCGGAGTGTTCAGCGACAAAAATCCCTTCGGCTATGTGGATGAAAACGGCGAGGTACAGGGCTATGACGTGTATTTTGCAAAGCGGATTGCCAAAGACTTATTAGGCAGTGAGGATAAGGTGGAGTTCGTCTATGTGGAGGCGGCAAGCAGGGTGGAGTATTTACAGTCTGCAAAGGTGGATGTGATTTTGGCGAATTTTACCGTCACCGATGAGCGGGCGGAAAAAGTGGATTTTGCCCTGCCTTATATGAAGGTGGCATTAGGTATCGTGTCGCCGGAAAATGCACTGATTACCGACGCCGGACAGTTAGAGGGCAAGACTTTAATTGTGGTGAAGGGAACCACGGCGGAGACCTATTTTACCGAGAATTATCCGGAAGTAAATCTTTTGAAATTTGACGAGTACCAGGAGGCGTACGGCGCATTGTTAGACGGCAGGGGAGACGCTTTCTCCACCGACAATACGGAGGTTCTGGCATGGGCGAAACAGAATCCGGGGTTTGCGGTAGGAGTGGATGCCCTTGGAAATACCGATACCATTGCTCCGGCGGTGCAGAAGGGGAATACGGAGCTTCTTGACTGGCTCAATGAGGAAATTAAAAAGCTTGGGGAAGAACAGTTCTTCCATGCGGATTTTGAGGAAACGCTGAAACCTGTTTACGGGGCTGATGTGGAGGCGGAAAGCCTGGTCGTGGAAGGCGGGGAACTGTAAAAACAGAAGGAGAGATAAGGAAAATCTGGATAGCCGGAGGACACTTCGTGGAGGTGTCCCCCGGCTATGTATTTGAAGTGAAATATTGCAAAAACATTGAATGTGTAATGATATAGCATTATAATATAATCATAGAATTAGACAAGGAGGCATTTATATGGCAAGTACCATACAAATAAGAGTAGATGACGAATTGAAAAGAAAATCGGATAGTTTATTTAAGGACCTGGGAACAGATACGACAACTGCTATACGTATGTTTTTGACACAGGCAGTAGCTTATAATGGGTTCCCGTTTGAAATTAAGCGGGCGGCAGAGTGCACTCCATATGAACCTATGACGGAAGAACAGATGCTGCAAAAGCTAGAACAGTCAAGAGAACATGCAGCAGAGGGAAAAGTAAAAGACGTAGATAAGGTTGTAAAGGATATAAGGGAGAGATATGGTTTATGAAGTATTGATTACGTCCGATGCGGAAAATGCTTTGGAGGGATTCGTATCATATCTGTTGTAACGGTTCTCTAAAAAAATTTTGTATATTTGCCCATGGAAGAAAACATACTACCAATAGATTAGCAGGCCCGTCAAAGCCTGCCCATGGAGGTAGTAATGAGTAATCATCTGAAAAATGAAAGCAGCCCATATCTGCTGCAGCACGCCGAAAACCCGGTGGACTGGTATCCCTGGTGTGAAGAAGCCTTCGAGAAAGCGAAGCGGGAAGATAAACCTGTTTTCTTAAGCGTGGGCTACAGCACCTGCCACTGGTGCCACGTGATGGCGCACGAAAGCTTTGAAAATGAGAAAATTGCAGCGCTTTTGAACGAGTATTTTGTCTCCGTAAAAGTAGACAGAGAGGAACGCCCGGATATCGACAGCGTCTATATGGCAGTCTGTCAGGCGCTTACCGGAAGCGGCGGCTGGCC
>JAGAIK010000449.1 GCA_017626625.1 Roseburia sp. | reverse complement strand
TTAATGTTAGCCAACCTTGTACACCTCCAATGCTCTGATGGTTATTGTTCATGATTGTTACATTAAAGCCGGACACGGACAGTTCAATGTAAACATACTAGAATATTGTAGGGTATGGAAGCTTTTCTGTCAAGGGGTATTGGAAAAAATTGTTGAAAAATAATTGGATAATTTTTCTGTGGGAATGAAAGACTATAGAAAAAAGGAGATGGAGGACGTTATGTATCAGATTCGTACCGACCTGGCTTTAGAGACACAGGAGCAAATGCAGGAAGACCATGTGGAGTTAAAGGGAGTCAGGTTTTTAGAGGAAAAGATTGATAAGAACCTCACCATCAGCACGGTGGTGATAGAGACGGAAAACGGGGCAAAGACCATGGGAAAGCCCAAAGGAACCTACATTACCATTGAAGCGGGAAATATGGACGAAGAGGACGAGGATTACCATCGGGAAATTTCCGTCCAGCTTGCGAAAATCATCAAAAGCCTTGTAAAAAATAAAAAGGAGGAAATGTCCATTTTAGTCGTAGGCTTAGGCAACCGGGAAGTGACGCCGGATGCGTTGGGACCCAGGGTAGTGGACAATCTTTTTATCACCAGGCACATCATTAAGGAGTACGGAAAATATGCCTTCGGTACGGATAAGGTAAATAAAATCAGCAGCATTGTGCCGGGGGTGATGGCGCAGACGGGAATGGAGAGCTTAGAGATTATCAAAGGCATTATTGAAGAGACAAGCCCGGATTTGATTATTGCGGTGGATGCGTTAGCAGCCAGAAGCACCAAGCGTTTGAACCGCACCATACAGGTGACGGATACGGGGATTAACCCCGGCAGCGGTGTGGGAAACCACAGACATGGGCTGAATCAGAAAAGTCTGGGGGTTCCGGTGATTTCCATCGGCATTCCCACGGTGGTGGATGCAGCGACCATTGTCAATGATACCATGTATAACCTGATTACCGCCATGGGGGAGAGTGAGACGTTAAACAATCTGGGAAGTACCTTAGGGGAATTAAATGAGGCGGAAAAATATGAGCTGATTCGGGAGCTGTTATCCCCGAACCTGAATGCCATGTTTGTGACGCCGAAGGATATTGATGAATCCGTAAAACGATTGAGCTTTACCATTTCGGAGGGACTCAATATTGCCTTTATGGGAGGACGGCCCTTAGAGACTGTCTGACATAAGAAAATGAGGTGCTGCATAAACTATAATTATGTATGCACATCATTCTTATCATCGGTTGAAAAAGAAAAATAGAAAAACAGCGGTTATTCTTGTGCTGGCAATCCTTCTCATCCTGTTTTTGCTAAAGGAAAATACGGGGCTTTGGGAGACTTTGAAACTCCAGGGGAAAATAGCCTGCTATCAGGATATTCTGGAATTATATCTGCCGGGGGCGGTTTACAATGCAAAAGGGGAGGAAGAGGACAATTTTGCGGAAACACTGTTTCAGGAACTGCTCCCGGAAACGGACGGAGAGCCTTCGGAGGAAACTATGGCGGAGGAAAACAGCTATCAGACCCAGGTGGAAAGCGATTTGTCCTATGAGGATATCTTAGCCAGAGAGGCGGCGGACGAAAACTATGTGGACGAAAACGGAAATCTGGTGGAGGCAGGGACTGTTTCGGAGGCTTCGTCAGAAACTGGTACGAGCCTGCCGGAAGAGACGGCTGCCGGGGAGAAAACTGCGGGAGAGGAAGTTTCCGGGATAACAGACAGTCAGGCGGAAGCTTCCGGCGAGGGCGCCGCCGCTTTTCCGGAGGGGGAGCAGGCAGAGAACCAGACCCAGCAGAGTACCGTGGAAACGGCTGTGCTGGCAACGGAACAGAAGGTAGTATATTCCAGGGAAAAATTAAATGATTTTGATTATCTGCTGCAGAATTTTTATCAGGTGGATAACACCACCACCATCAACAGCAGCCAGTTGAATGCCGACAGCCTGCTGGGGAAAGACATGCGTCTGAGCCATGACGCCTCCACGCCTCAGATACTGATTTACCATACCCATTCCCAGGAGGGCTACAAGGATTCCATTCCGGGGGACGCTGCCACCTCGGTGGTGGGAGTGGGAGATTATCTGACAAAGCTGTTGACGGAGAGGTACGGATTTTCCGTTATCCACCATAAGGGGGAATACGACGTGGGAGACAGGGACCACGCCTACTCCAAGGCGGCGCCTGCCTTAGAACAGGTGTTAGCGGAAAATCCCAGCATCGAGGTGGTGATTGATTTGCACCGGGACGGGGTGCGGGAGGATACCCGTCTGGTGACGGAAATCAATGGGATTGAGATGGCGCAGGTCATGTTTTTTAACGGGTTGAGCCGTACTACGAAGCTGGGGGATATTGATTATCTTTACAATCCGTACATAGCGGATAATCTTTCCATTTCTTTCCAAATGCAGTTAAAAGCGGCGGAATATTATCCCGATTTCACCAGGCGTATTTACCTGAAGGGTTATCGCTATAATATGCACTACTGCCCGAAATCCCTGCTGATTGAGG
>JAGAIK010000448.1 GCA_017626625.1 Roseburia sp. | reverse complement strand
TTGAAAATAATATTCAGACCGCCGGCTGCCCCCACCGTCATAATAAGATTATGGGCGTCAAACTTTGTTCCAAACCGCCTGTTCAGATTTTCAGCGATGGCAGCACGTACGTCCCCATAGCCCGCATTTTCCATATATCCGTGGAGCTCTAAGCTGTCCACCTCATCCACCAAATCCTTTAGCGTCTGATTAAAAGCGGCAGGAGCCGGAGTCGCCGGATTTCCCAGAGAGAAATCGTAAACATTTTCCGCCCCGAACTTTTCCGCCATCTCCTTGCCTTCCACAAACATGGCTCGAATTGCCGAGCTTCCCTGCAGCGCCTTTTCTATTTTTTTTGAAATCATGACACTGTCCCCCTTTTCTTATTTTATCTTCATTTTTTGGAATAGCCACAGGCATCCCACAAAAGTTTTTCGGTTTCATTTTGGGAATAGCCACGGGCATCCCACAACGTTTTTCGGTTTCATTTTGGAAATAACCGCAACTCTCTCATGCGGAAATTTCCTGTTTCACTTTACCATATTAAAACAAGAAAGTAAAGACCGGCACACAAAAATGCACCGGTCTTTTTCCCTCTGACCAAACGTCAATCTTTATTTACATACTCCACAAACCGCAGGAATGCCTCTCTGCCCTCTTCGGTGCATTTATAGACGCCTGCGTCCTTCAATACCTCCATAAACACCAGTCCGATTTCGGTCTGCACGATTTCATGGAGTTTTTCCGGAGTAACCTCTCCCTCTAAGCCGCTGCCCGGAGTGAATCCGTATTTCGGCAGAAATTCCTCCACCCAGTCCGCATGTTTTTCCAATACCTCGTCCTGCCGCAGGGAAGTTCCGTCCAGCAGCGCCTGCTCTAAGGCTGCCATCTCCCCTTTCAGACGTGCCGGAAGAACCGCAAGCCCCATAACCTCTATCAAGCCGATATTCTCTTTTTTGATATGGTGCAGATTTGCGTGGGGATGGTACACGCCCAGCGGATGCTCTTCCGTGGTAATGTTGTTGCGGAGCACCAAATCCAGCTCAAATTCTTCTCCCCGCTTTCTCGCAATGGGGGTAATGGTGTTGTGAGGCTCTCCCTCTGTCTCTGCAAAGACAAATGCCTCCTCGTCGGTATAACCTCTCCATGCCAGCAGTATCTTATCCGCAAGCTCAATGAGACGTTCCTTTTTCTCTGCCCGGATACGGATGACGGACATAGGCCATTTTACAATGCCTGCCGTCACATCTGAAAATCCCTCAAAGCTGATTTCCTTTTCCACCGGAGCCTTTGCCATGGCAAACTCATAGTGACCGCCCTGGAAATGATCGTGGCTTAAGATGGAGCCTCCCACAATGGGTAAATCTGCGTTGGAGCCTACAAAATAATGGGGAAACTGCTCCACAAAATCAAGAAGCTTACCAAAGGTGGCACGCTCGATTTTCATCGGGGTATGATTGGCATTGAAAACGATACAGTGCTCATTATAATAAACATAAGGCGAGTACTGGAAAAACCAGTCGCTGTCGTTAATCGTCACCGGAATAATCCTGTGGTTCTGTCTTGCCGGATGATTGACACGTCCTGCATAGCCCTCGTTTTCCTTACAGAGCAGACATTTCGGGTAGCCGCTCTGTTTTGCCAGTTTCGCCGCCGCAATGGCTTTCGGGTCCTTCTCCGGTTTCGAAAGGTTGACGGTGATATCCAGGGTTCCAAACTCCGTGTCCGCCGTCCACTTCATGTCTTTTTTGATGCGGTATCTGCGGATATAATCGCTGTCACGGCTGAGCTTATAGAAATAATCCGTTGCCTCCTTCGGAGAAGCGTTGTTATAAAACTGATAAAAGGTGCGAATCACTCCGCTGGGTCTTGGCATTAACATGCTCATAATTTTGGTATCAAACAAATCACGGTATGTAATGGTATTCTCCGGCATAAGCCCCTGCTCCGCCGCATAATCAAGCATTTCCGCAAGAATCCCCTCTAAGGCATCCTCCGCCTGCTGCTGCGTCATCAGCTCCTTTTTCTCATGCGCCGCCACAACGTCATCCTCTAACTCATCTAACTGAAATAACTCTAACAGACGGTTGATGGTATATCTTTCATCTTCCGGTTTCACCAGACCTGTCACCAAACCGTATTCCGTCAAATCTAAAATCCGTTCCTGAATCATATTTTTCCTCCATTTTTTAATGCACGGGCTGCTTTCTTCCTGCCCGCCCTATCATGCCGGGCTTTTTTCATACTTTCACGTTATCAGAACTTTGCAATGCCGGGCTTTTCTCATGCTTTCACATCAAATTGTCTGCCCCTGACACGACGTCAGCTATTTGATTTTTACAGGACCGTCCCCAATCTCAACTACATAGAAATCCGCTGCATAACCGATTTTATCCTGATAAGCGGCGCCTACCTTTTCAATGAAGGTATCCACTGCTTCATCCTTTACAATGCTGACGGTACAGCCGCCGAAGCCTGCCCCTGTCATACGGGAGCCAATCACGCCTTCAATCTTCCATGCCTCTTCCACCAGGGTATCCAACTCAATTCCCGTTACCTCATAATCGTCACGGAGGGATACATGGGAAGCGTTCATCAGTTCTCCGAACAACGCCACATCATTGTTTTTCAGCGCCTCCACTGCCTTGATGGTTCTCTGGTTCTCATAAACCGCATGTTTTGCACGTCTCCGGCAGACCTCATCTTTGATGGCACCCTTGTACTGCTCAAACTGCTCCTCTGTCAAATCACCCAGTGCGCTGATATTGACTGCTTCCTTCAACTGGGCCAAGGCAGTCTCGCACTCGCTGCGGCGCTCATTGTATTTAGAATCTCCCAGCCCGCGCTTCTTGTTGCTGCAGGAGATAACGATTTTTGCATTTTCCAACTTAATGGGGGCATATTCATATTTTAAAGTAGCGGTGTCTAAGAAAATCGCATGACCGCATTTTCCCATGGCGATGGCAAACTGGTCCATGATACCGCAGTTGACGCCGTTGAATTTGTTTTCGGAATACTGTCCGATTAACGCCAAATCCTGATTGGTCACGTCAAAGCCAAACATATCCTTTAAGATAAATCCCGTCAGCACTTCTACGGAAGCGGAGGAAGAAAGACCGGAACCGTTGGGAATATTGCCGAACAGTACCAAATCCATTCCCTGTTCCACCTTCATGCCCTTTTCTCCGAACGCCCACATCACGCCCTTGGGATAATTGGTCCAGTCCGCCTCTTTCTCCGGTTTCAACCCCTCCACTGAGGATTCTAACACACCTAAATTTTCAAAATTCATGGAATAGAAACGGAGCTTCTTATCCTCTCTTTTTCTCGCCACGCCGTATGTACCGATGGTCAGCGCACAGGGAAATACGTGGCCGCCGTTGTAATCGGTGTGCTCGCCAATCATGTTGACACGTCCCGGCGCAAAATAAACGCCGATTTCCCCTTCGTCTCCAAATAACTCCTTAAATTTTGCCAGTACCTCTTCCCAAACCATAGTAAATCCTCCTATACATCATTTTTTCTTGTTTCATATTTGACTTACACCCCGCCGGAACACATTTTTTCCGTGGGGCAAATTTCAATTTCTTTCTTATATTTATTATTATAACCCCTGATTTTTCCTTTGCAATGCCTATTTGGCAAGCTGCAACATTGTTCTGAAATTCTGCAACAAAAATACATAAATGGCAGCCCCCGGAAAACGCTCCGGAAGCTGCCATTTTCTTTTCCTTTACTCTGCTTTAAAATCACGAATCAATTTCCATGTCGGCAGTGCATTGCCTTCGTAGTCAAACAGCGCCTGGTTCGCCCACTCATTGCCGCAGGGACCCGGG
>JAGAIK010000447.1 GCA_017626625.1 Roseburia sp. | reverse complement strand
TTAAAGATGATATCGGCGGCCTTCGTGATGGAATCCATGTATGTGACCAGCACTTGACCTTGAACAGCGGTAAGCTTCCGATCTTTTTAGCTGTGAATGAAAGAGAATTGAAAAATATTCTGGAAGAAAAAGGTTTGGAAGACAGTGAAAAAATATTCCGTCAGGAATGGGAAGGAACTGGTAGAGCAGATGAAAAAAGAAGAATTTTTAAGAGAGTTAGAACAGCTTCTGTCCGGCATATCGGAAGAAGAAAAAGCGGATGCCCTGGCATATTACCGCAGTTATTTTGAAGATGCGGGGGAGGAAAATGAGGATGCCATCCTAGAGGAACTGGAATCCCCCCGGAAAGTGGCGGAGAGTATCCGAAAAAATCTGGGGCTGGAGGGAAACGGCAGCTACTTTAATAGCAAGGCAAAACGTGATGAGGAATACTACCGCAACGTCAATGATACCATACAGAACCTGCAGGGACAGAAAAAAGAAAGCGGGGGCGGCTGGTCGGCGCTTACCGTTACGGTACTGGTATTGACGAGCCCCATCTGGCTTACGCTGCTGTTAGCGATTATCTGTGTTCTGCTTGTCGTGGTGGCAGTGTTGTTAGGGGTCGCTATTGCAGTGGTGGCAGTGATGGCTGCTCTTGTAATCGCGGGCTTTGCAGTGGCAGGAGGCGGTTTTACCGCACTTTTTTCCGGAGAGCTGGTGATGGGAATCGGTCTGATCGGCGCAGGGCTTATCGTGCTGGCACTGGGATTGTTGATGATAGTGGTGACGGTCTGGCTTTTTGGCGGATTTCTGCCCTGGGCGTTTCAGGGAATTGCAAAATTATGCAGAAAGCCCTTTGAAAAGAGAAAGGAGAGTACGGTATGAAAAAGTTTACGAAAATCAGCCTGATTGTGGTAGCGGCTCTGGCTGGAATTGGAATTTTGCTCTGCGGAATTGCTTCCCTGATGGGAGGGGAAAGCGGTATCTGGAAAAATGGAGAGCTGGTGTACGGCAACTGGCATGTGGGAAACCACGGTATTTATTATCAGGGAGAAAACGGAGACCGCTTTGATGAGACGGACATGGAGCGGGATAGCGGTTCTGGTGCGGGAACTTCCGACACGGAACCGGCTTCCTTGCCGGAGGCACATGCGGCAACACAGGAGATTTCCCTGGCGGAGGTAGAAAATATCCGGTTAGATATTGATGCGGCGGAATTAAAGATAGAAACTTCTGCAATTTCTGAAAATATCGGAGTCGAGCTGCTTCGGGGAAAAGAACAATATTACAGTTGCTTTCTGGAGGACAACACTTTAACGGTAAGCTATGACACGGAGAACTATCATTTTAACAACAGCCCGGAGATTGTGATTACCATTCCAAAAGGCGCTTCCTTTGATACTGTTACAATCAATACCGGGGCGATGGCGGGAGAGATTTCCTTTGAAGAAATTTCCTGCAAAAATATGGAGCTGAACGTGGGAGCGGGAGAGTTTGACGCGGAAAAACTGGTGGTAACGGAGGAATTAAAGGCGGTCATCGGAGCCGGAAGTGTTGAGATAGACGACGGTGAATACCGGAATGTGATATTAGAATGCGGTATGGGAAGTCTTACTTTATCGGGTAAAGTCACAGGGGATATCAAGGGAAGCTGCGGTATGGGTGAGATGGCACTGGAACTCTATGGAAAAGAGGCAGATTACAATTACAATATTTCCTGTGAACTGGGGCAGATAGAGGTCAACGGAGAAACCTATTCTAATTTTTCAGGAACGAAAAAGACAGAAAACACCGGAGCTGTGGGAACCATTGAATTAGACTGCGGTATGGGAAGTATTGATGTGGAGTTTAAATAAAGAAAGAACGTTTTTCGGGTAAAAAGAAGCCGGAGCTGCTGCAAAAAGATTATATTTTGCAACAGTCCCGGCTCGTTCTTATTTTAAAATCCAGTCCCGGATATCGTTGATTTTCATGAGGATGGGCAGCAGCAGTATGCTGATAATGATACCTGCTACACCCTGTACGATATTAAAAGGGATTCCGGTTGCGGAAGAAGCGATTCCCCCGGCGAGGGCTGCAGAAGTAAAACCTCCGTTTGCGAAAGCGGCAAGGAATGCTTCGTATAAGAAGTAACCAATTACCATAATCGCTTCGCCGATAATACCTCCGATAAGGATGGCTGCGTAGCGGCTTTTATCGGATTTGATGATGCGCTGTAAGCGGTGGAATAAAAGACCTGCCACACAGGCGGTCAGCGCTTTTATGATAAAGGTAGCCGGAGCCCAGGAGGCATAGCCGGAAAAAAGGTCGGAGAGCATAGAGCCAATGCCGGCAGCCAAAGCGCCCATCCAGGGACCTAAGATAACGCCGCATAAAAGTACGAAGCCGTCTCCTAAGTGGATATAGCCCATAGTGGGGGTCGGCACTTTGATAATCATGGTTGCAACGCAGGTCATAGCGGCAAGTAGTGCGGCAATGACGAGCTTTTTCAGGTTTTCGTTTCTCATGGAAATAATACCATACCTTTCTTTTGTTTTGGGTTGAATGTTTCTGTATATAAGTTCGACAGAATTATAGCAGAAATTGGTTTGATAAAAACAGCCAGTTAAGTGAAAGTTGAGCAGTCCAGTTGACAATTTGGGAGGGGTCAAGTATCATAGGGCTATGTTGATGAAAAATTAGGGGGGAGCAGTAAGGGGCTGGATAGGGTTATGAGGCAGATGGCACAAAGCGGGGGCTGTTTTTGTTCCGATGTCCAGAGATAAGATGTTCTAAGAAATCTGCTGCCA
>JAGAIK010000039.1 GCA_017626625.1 Roseburia sp. | reverse complement strand
TCATCAACCAGTTTCTGTAATGCTGCTAATGCTTCATCCGGAAGCTTATCGTAACCGTCTTTCTTGGTTGCGAAACCTTCTACAGCGTCAACACGGTTCTGCATTGCATTCTTTAATGCTGCAACGTAGTCTTTGTCCTGTAAATCCGGTGTGAAATCACCTGTTTTACCAGACCAGTCTGTCATAATCTCGATATCTTCGAATGGACCCCACTGTGTAAAGGATGCTTTTCCTTCAACGATTGTCTCAAGGATTCCTAAGGTATCCTCTTTCTGACATTTATGTCCCATGAAGTCACCGGTATTTACGATGTAGCAGGCTACATCTTTCTCTTCTACTAACTTCTTGAACTTCTCGTAGTCGTTTACTAACGGATAGGTTCTGAACGGGTTAGCGTAAGGAACGATTCTTAATGCGTTAAGGTCGGTACCTGCTGCAACACGCTCTGCGGTAGAGGTCTTTGTTGCAAGGGTTGCACCCATAACAGATGCTAATGCAGCGCCTTTTAATTTTAATACTGGCGGGATGGTCGGGTCTTTCATAATCCAGAAGATTGCGTTTACAGGAGCGTCAATCTTGTCTACACGGTTTGGAGAACATAATTTGGATTTGATAGCACGTCCGTTACCATTTCTGATATCCTCGGTTACTAACTGAATCTTGCCATTCTCGTCTAAGGTTGCGGAACAGTTCTGAGCAGATAATAAGTACTCATTATCCGGGCAGCCTGTCGGGTAATCTGCAGTCTTGTCGAAGTATGTAGGCTCTAATGCGATAGATGCACAGGTATCTGTGTTGATAATGAAAGCATCGTCATGAAGAACCTTGATACCGCCGAATGCGTCATATTTTCCGCCGTGTTTTGCATGTGTTAAAGTAGATTTACCGGAACCTGATAATCCGTAAACAGATGCAACGAATTTCTTTCCTCCCTCAAGAGAGTACTCTTTCTGTCCGCCGTGGCAGGAAGCATAGCCGTTTCTGTTTGCCAAAGCCCAAGCCATGGTTAAAGTACCTTTCTTGTGCTCTCCGAAGTATCTCATACCAAGGATTGCTGCGCAGTTCTGGTTGGTATCGAAGTAGCATAAGGTTAATGGGTCGCTTAAGCAGCTGTAATCAACATCCGGTGCGTCATGCGGTGCCCACTGCGGGTCAGAGAAAATGTAGATATCCGGCTCTTTACCGTCTGCAATCGGTTTGGATTTTTTGTACATTTTTACATATTCATCTGACATGTACTGGAAGTTTAACATCCAGTTGTAAAGGATATTCTCCTCTCCTTCCGGAATCAGAAGGTGTGCTTTTGCCATGAACTCCGGGTCAAGACCGATGAAGCACTCTGCATGGTACATGGTTTTCCATCTTGTCTCATATACAGCGTCCATAACTACTTTGTCAAGTTTTGTATCGTCAACACCCGGTTCCCCTTTGATACGGCGGGCTGCTGCGTAACGTCCTGTTACAGCACCGTCGTTGAATAATAAAACTTTTGCGTCTTTTTCAAGACCAAAGGTCTCACCATCTTTAATCGGCATATCGGTTACGATGGTTCCCGGTGAGTTCTTTGCTAACTCATAAGCCTCTTTTAAAGTGTTTACTTTTACGACATTGTTGCCGTAGAAAGCAGCCTCGATGATGGAACGTGTTTTGGAAAAACCAACTTTTCCCGCTCCAATCTCGTTAATTGGATAGTATGCTTTTGTTGACATTCTAAATTCCTCCTTATAAGAAATAAATAGATAGCAAATTCAAAAATTCCGCTAATATAAATAATACACTATGTTATTTTTTTGTCAATCAATTTTCGCTAAAAAACGCAAACTTTTTTTAGAAGCCAGCCGCCGTCTGCCTGACTGCGATTATTCCGGCAGCAGAAGCGTCATAACGTCCCTGCCTTCGCCAAATCCTCTTTGGTAAATCCCCCCGGCAAAAGCTGCTCTAAGGTGTATTCTTTTATATCTTCTTCATTATTTACCAGAAAAATCTTAAACTCCGACGGGCTGCAGAACTCCGCCATTACCTGCCGGCAGACGCCGCAGGGATATAAATAATCATCCGCATCTCCTGTGATGGCGATGGCGGTAAATTCCAGCTCACCCTCTGAGACTGCCTTAAAAAAAGCCGTCCGCTCCGCACAGTTTGTCGGAGTATAGGCTGCGTTTTCAATATTGCATCCTCTGTATATTTTTCCGCTTTTCGTCAGAAGAGCCGCCCCTACCCGGAAATGGGAATAGGGCACATAGGCGTTTTCCTTTGCTGCAATGGCTTCTTTTGCCAGGGCTTTTTTGTCCATTCTCTCTCCTCCATCTTCTCTAATATGGTGCACGTCCTAATTGTACCCCTCTTTTTGCGGATTGAAAAGGAACATCTTCTAAATTTTTCATAAAAATCATTCCTTTCTCTTGTATTAAAATAAATACATATGTTATGATAAGTTTATACTTTATTTTGATAAAGCATAAAAAATTTATAAAGGAGGGCTACTATGGCTACAAATCGTTTTTGCGAAATCACCCCCGAATTGCAGCATCTTGCTACTTTGAGTGAGCAGTGTTCCAAAATCGACCCGGAGCTTTACAATCAGTACGATGTAAAACGCGGGCTTCGTGATATAAATGGAAAAGGTGTTTTAGTCGGTCTTACGGAAATATCTGAGGTCTCCTCCACCAAAGAGGTTGACGGCAAGATGGTTCCGGCGGACGGTGAATTATATTACAGAGGCTACAATGTCAGGGACATTATTCAGGGGAGTTCCGAAAGCAGCCACTTTGGTTTTGAAGAATGCACTTATCTTCTTCTCTTCGGAAAACTTCCAGACAGCAAAGAACTCTCGGATTTCACACAAATGCTCAGTGAATACCGTACCCTTCCTACCAGTTTCGTAAGAGACATTATTATGAAGGCTCCCAGCAGGGACATGATGAATACCTTAGCAAGAAGCGTTCTTACCCTTTATTCCTATGACGATATGGCAGATGATATTTCTCTTCCCAACGTATTACGGCAGTGCTTACAGTTAATCAGTCTCTTCCCTCTGCTGTCGGTTTACGGCTATCAGGCATATGAACATTACCACAATGGCGCAAGTCTTTTTATTCATCCACCAAAACCGGAATACTCCACTGCGGAAAATATTTTACACATTTTAAGAGCAGACAGCCAGTTTTCCCCGCTGGAAGCCAAACTGTTAGATACCGCTTTGATTCTGCATATGGAACACGGCGGCGGTAATAACTCTACGTTTACCACCCACCTGGTTTCCTCCTCCGGTACGGATACTTACTCCGCCATCGCAGCCTCTTTAGGCTCCTTAAAAGGTCCGAAGCACGGCGGTGCAAACATTAAGGTGGTACGGATGTTTGAGGATATGAAGGCAAATCTTTCCGATTGGAGCGATGAAGAGGAAATCAGCCGCTATTTAAGGGCGCTGCTTCACAAAGAAGCCTTTGACAAGGCAGGGCTTATCTACGGTATGGGTCACGCAGTTTATTCCCTTTCTGACCCCCGTGCCCGGATTTTCCGCCGTTTCGTGGAACGCTTGTCTGCGGAAAAAGGTCAGGAAAAGGAATTTGCCCTTTACGCCGCTGTAGAGCGCCTCGCACCGCAGATTATCGCAGAAGAACGAAAAATTTATAAAGGCGTCAGCCCTAATGTAGACTTTTTCAGCGGCTTCGCCTATTCCATGTTGGGACTTCCGGTGGAGCTTTACACACCGATTTTCGCCATCGCACGTATTTCCGGATGGAGTGCCCACCGTCTCGAAGAGGTTGCCATCAACGGAAAAATTATGCGTCCTGCCTACAAAAATGTAGGGGAACACAAGGAGTTCATTCCAATGAGCGAGCGATAAAACCGCTGCTTTATAACGTAATTTTCCTGTAAAAAAACAAGAAAACCTCAATTTATGATTTCTATGTAAAAAAACGAGAAAACGCAATTTGCGATTTCCTCGTTTTTTTATCATTCATGGCTATTTTCTCTAATCTTTCGGGCAAAAGCTTTTTTACTTTTCTTCTGCAATCTCCAATTCAAACCAGAAAGTAGAACCACACCCCTCCTGACTTTCCACCCCGTAGGCAGCCCCATGGAGTTCCAAAATATTTTTCACAATGGAAAGCCCAAGACCGGTTCCCATGACGGCGCGCTTATGGCTCTTATCTACTTTATAATAACGGTCCCATACATAGGGAAGCGCTTCTTTTGCAATCCCCTCTCCGCTGTCCGTCACCTCGATGCGTACCTTCTTTCCGGAAATCTGCTGGCGCACCCAGACGGTTTTATCCTTTCCCGTGTAATTTATGGCATTGTTTATCAGGTTGTAGAGCACCTGAAATATCTTATATTCATCCGCCTCCACCAACACCGGGCGGTCATACTCAAACATGATGGTATAGCCGTCCTTTTCCTTTAGCTTATTGTAGCGTACAAAAACAGACTGAATGCTCTCCGTCAAATTGTAAACCTGCGCATTCTTTACCATGACGCCCGCCTGCAGCTTTGAGATATCTAACATATCGTTTACCAGGTTGGTGAGCCGCTCCGCTTCGTCAATGACCACCTGCACATTTTCCGGTGTATTTTCTCCCGGCAAATCACGCATGACCTCCGCATAGGCGATAATCATGGTCAGCGGAGTCCTGAGGTCATGGGATACATTGGCAATCAACTCCCGGCGCAAATCTTCATTCCGGTTCAGCTCCACCGCCGTGGCGTTTAAAGTATCAGAAAGCTCCGACACTTCCCTGTAGTCTTTTCCCTCAAACCGTACTTTAAAATCCCCCTTTGCCAGTTTTTTTGCCGATTCATTTATCTGAATCAGGGATTTAGAAACCTTTCTTGACAGCAGAAGTGCAATCACAAGGGAGAGGAAAATCATTATCACCGTTATCCACATCAGTTCTATCCGCAGCGTATTCACCGTGGCATCCACCGGAGTCAGTTGGGTATTCACCAGAAGCATAACCTCCTCCCCGTCCATGGCTACCAGGTGAACGGAAATCACACTCTCCACCCTATCCTGCCCC
Source organism: Roseburia sp. (assembly GCA_017626625.1). GTDB lineage: Bacteria > Bacillota > Clostridia > Lachnospirales > Lachnospiraceae > Roseburia. The sequence continues at coordinate 121 of JAGAIK010000039.1, read as the reverse complement.
CGGTTCTGCAGGAAGCCTTCCGGCACAGGCTCTGTTCTGTGTTCCTCTCTTTCTGCGTTATAAGCTTCCCATTCTGACCGCTCTGTATCTCCGGTTTCCGTATCCTGCGTTTCCGTATCTC
>JAGAIK010000446.1 GCA_017626625.1 Roseburia sp. | reverse complement strand
TTCCTTATTTCTTGAAGTTCCATAACCTGCGTCCTCCATAAAATAATATTTTTTATCCGCATAAATTGCCGAATCACAGATTTTCCTGATACTTGCCGTCATACGATGCCGCCCAACATTAACTTTCCCGCCCGGAGTAGAGCCTTTTTTCCCTGATAAAAGCTTTCACCTTTTCCGGCAGCATCGCAAGGTCTTCTGTCTTTCCCTCTGAGAGCTCCCGCCGGAGGCTGCTGGAGGAAATATCCGTCTTTCCGCCGGAGACGGGATAAATCTCTGCCGGAAACAGACTCTGTATCTGCGCAATTTTCCGCCGGATAGCTGCGATATCCATATCATCCCGGACTGCCGCTAAAATGGCTGCTTTCTGGCAGATAATCTCCGGATGATACCAGTGCTCGAAATAATCCAGTGAATCCGCACCCATAATAAAAAAGAATTTTTTATCAGGATACCGCTCTTTTAATTTTGTCAAAGTAATATAAGTATAACTGATTTCCTCCGACGTTATCTCAATATCGCAGAGTTTAAAATAGGGGATTCCCTCTATGGCAAGGGATACCATTTCTGCTCTAAGGTCAGCAGGCGTCATCTGATTTTCATTTTTATTGGGTGAATGCCCCGCCGGAACAAACCATACTTCATCTAAATCAAACTCCTTGCAGGCGCTTTTTGCAATATTAAGATGTCCTGAATGAATGGGGTCAAAGGAACCGCCAAATACTCCTATCTTTCTTTCCATGGAATGCCCCCGAATAAAGTGGCTGCTGCCCCACTTCCTACCGTTGTTTTAGTAACAGCCTCTGTCCATTTCATACTGCCCTGCCACCGTTAATTGGGAAGTTCAAATTTGGAATTTTTCTTCGCCTGGCGGAACAGGATGATTTTTTTGCCAATCACCTTCACCACATCAGAGCGGGTACGCTCTGCAATTACATTTGCAATCTCCTTTGGATCGTCAATGCAGTTTTTTAACACGGAAATTTTTATCAGCTCCCGTTTTTCCAATGCCTCGTCTAAGGCAGTAATGATTTCCGGCGTCAGGCTGGACTTTCCAATCTGAAAAATCGGGTCTAAGGTGCTTGCCTGTCCGCCGAGATAAGCCCGCTGTTTGCTTGTTAATGCCATAATAACTATCCTTTCCCATTTTTATTTATAATAATCAAATTCATTTCCATACATCCGGACCGTATCACCGTCCTGAATGCCCATTTTTTCTAATTCCTTTAAAATGCCCTGCTCTTTTAAGAATTTCTGGAAGAACAAAAAGCCCTTCTCGGAGTCAATGTTGGTGTAACCAAGCATTTTGTCAATCTTTGGTCCCTCCACCACAAAGGCGGCATCATCCGCTCTGGTAATGGTGTAAGGCTCGTCCTTAAAGAAGCGGAGCGCCGGGTCAAATTCCTGCTCATAAACCACAGGCTCCTGGCTGCAGTTATCCAACAGCTCCTGCACGTGGTAAAGCAGCTCCTTTAAGCCCTTTCCGCTGACTGCTGAAATGGGGAACACCTGAATGCCGTCCTTTTCAAAGGTATCCTTTAATTTCCGGATAACCTCGTTCTCATCTCCGTAAACTGCGTCCATCTTATTGGCGGCAATCACCTGGGGCTTTTTCAGCAATGCCGGGTCATAGGCCTCTAACTCCCGGTTGATGGCAAGGATATCCGCAATGGGGTCACGTCCCTCCGTGCCTGCCGCATCCACCATATGAATCATAACCTTCGTACGCTCAATATGGCGCAAAAATTCCAAGCCGAGTCCCACGCCCTCCGATGCGCCCTCAATCAAACCCGGAATGTCTGCAATGACAAATCCCTTTGCTCCCTCTAAGTCTACCACCCCTAAATTAGGCTGCAGCGTGGTAAAATGATAATTGGCAATCTTGGGCTGGGCATTGGTGACACGGGATAACAAAGTGGATTTTCCCACGTTTGGAAAGCCCACCAGTCCCACATCCGCAATGACCTTTAACTCTAATTTCACTTCCAGCTCAATGGATTCGCCGCCGGGCTGGGCGTATTTCGGCGCCTGCATGGTGGAGGTGGCAAAATGCTGGTTTCCCAGCCCCCCTCTGCCGCCCTTTAATATCACCTGTCTGCGGTTATCCCCGGACATATCTGCGATGACCTTCCCGGACTCCGCATCCTTTATCACCGTTCCCGCAGGCACTTTTAAGATTAAATCCTCACCATTTTTTCCGTGACAGTTGCGCTTTCCGCCCTCTTCTCCCGGTCTTGCCGAAAATTTTCTTCTGTGGCGGTAGTCAGTCAATGTATTTAAACCGTCATCCACCACAAAAATAACGTCGCCGCCCTTTCCGCCGTCGCCGCCGTCGGGACCGCCGTCGGGAACATATTTTTCACGGCGGAAGCTCACATGCCCGTCACCGCCTTTTCCTGATTTGATAATAATTGTCGCTCTGTCTGCAAACATAATTTTCCTCTCAATTTACCTTCTATACTGCCTGTGTCACCGTCTGTCCTCTGACGGTTATCTCGTCTGTTTCTGCGGGTCACCTTGATTAAAGGGAGGGATTTTCCTTCCCTTTAATCAAAGAGACCCGCCAAAGCAACCAATGGTCGTCTTGCCGGGTCTACCTTACATCGACATGAAACGGCGTTTCATGTTATTCAGCTACTGGATAAACGGAAGCCTGTTTCTTGTCTCTTCCTTTTCTTTCGAATCTTAAGATACCATCTGTTAAAGCAAATAATGTATCATCACCACCGATGCCTACATTAACACCCGGATGAATCTTAGTTCCGCGCTGTCTGTATAAAATGTTGCCAGCCTTTACGAACTGTCCGTCTGCTCTTTTTGCTCCTAATCTCTTAGACTCAGAATCACGTCCGTTCTTGGTAGAACCAACTCCCTTTTTATGAGCAAAAAACTGAAGATCAATATTAAACATAGGTTACACCTCCTTAAATTCTATCTTTAAAAACTTCTTACCATAAGATGCCGAAATCCCCTGCAATCCCAAAATCATGGTCTTTACAAGCAACTCCGCATCGTGTCCGGCAGGACTCTCAAAACGGAACTTTATCTCCCCGCTCTTAGGGTCCGCCTCACAGGAAAAACCTTCCTCTGTGTAGTTCTCAATGGCATTTACCGTATTCTGCACCAGAATGGAAATCCCGGCGCAAACCACGTCTTTTCCGCGAAAAGCAAAACCTGCATGTCCCACACAGTCAAAGCCCATATATTCCTGTTTCTGGTTCTGGAAAACCGTTATCTTCGTCATAACAATTTCCTGTCTTTTCTTAAAAGCTGCGATTACGCATTGATTTTTTCAATCTTAACCTGTGTAAACGCCTGTCTGTGACCGTTTTTCTTGTGGTAACCGGTTTTTCTCTTGTACTTGTAAACGATAACTTTTTTACCTCTGCCCTCTTTTACGACAGAAGCCTCTACAGAAGCGTTTGCTACATCAGAACCAACTTTCATTCCGTTGTCAGATACAGCTAAAACCTGATCAAAAGTTACTTTCTCACCAGCTTCCACACCAAGTTTTTCAATGGTAATGATATCGCCTTCGGATACTTTGTACTGTTTACCACCTGTTGCTATAATTGCGTACATATGGCACCTCCTATTTATCATTACTCGCCAGTTATGGTGCCGTTCGGAATGGACGGACTTTCAGACCTC
>JAGAIK010000445.1 GCA_017626625.1 Roseburia sp. | reverse complement strand
CTTCTGCGGTAAAGGAACTGTAAAACCATTCCGTAATTTCAGAAAAAAGCTGTTCTTCCTCATCGGCGGCATGGGAAACTGCCTTGATTTCCAAAAAGGAACGAATCCCAATGATAAGGAAAATAAGAAACATAATCCCCATGACAACGGAAGATAAAATTTTCATATGAATTTCCGTTTCAAAGGACAGCACATCGAACAGAAATAAAATCAGAAAAATGATACCGACAATGCTCACTAAGGTGAAGGTATATGCCGTGGATTTCAAATCGGCAGCCTTGGCTTTTTTTGAGACGTAGGCATGGAGAGGGGCGGTATTTTTTTCTTCCGCTGCATCGCTGGCTGTAAAGGAAACCTGTTTCGGAGCAGGCATTTCTGAAAAGCCGGAACTGTCTGCATCGTGTTCTGATTTTTCTATTGAAAAGTCAGAAGTATTTGCAACGTTCTCTAATTTCTCTACCAGACGGACACCGCAGTCTGCGCAGGTTGTAACTCCTGCTACATATTCGTTTTTACATTTTGGACACCACATGACCTGTTACCTCGTTTTTCATTTTGATTATTTTCGGTGCATTTTGCGCACCCGTAAGGTTACTGTTTATAAGAAAATTATAGGTGATGAAATAGACGGTGGCAAGAAAATTTGATATACTTTTTTCAGAAAATATCTTTTTGCATAGAAAATGAGGGAATATGCCCTGTTTCAGCAGGGCTTCGGAGGAGAGAATGAAAATTACCATAGCCTGTGTGGGAAAAATTAAGGAAAAGTTTTACCGGGATGCCATAGCGGAATATGAGAAAAGGCTGAGCCGCTACTGCAAGTTGGAAATTGTGGAAGTGGCAGACGAAAAGACGCCGGATAACGCCAGCGAACTGGTGGAAAACCAGATTAAAGAGAAAGAAGCGGAGCGGATATTCGCACGTTTGGAAAAACCTTTGAAAGAGGGGGCATTTGTCTGTGCCCTTGCCATTGACGGGAAACAGTTAGATTCTGTGGAGCTGTCGGAAAAAATAGACGCGCTGGGTATCTCCGGGACGAGCCATATTATATTTTTGATTGGAGGCTCCCTTGGAATGTCGGAAACGCTTTTAAAACGGGCGGATATGAAGCTAAGTTTTTCTAAAATGACTTTTCCACACCAGTTGATGCGGGTGATTTTGCTAGAGCAGATTTACCGGGGGTATCGAATTATGAATCACGAACCGTATCACAAATGAATGTGAAAGTAGTACGTTTACTATTGCTGGTGAGACGAGATATCGCCATATTACAAAACATATTTTAATTGTGACTGCATTGTAAGAAGAATAAAAACGGAGGATAAAAAGATTGAAAAGGAGTAGATTATCTTATGATGAATGGAAGTGTATATTGTCTAAAGAGTTATGTGGGAGAAAAGTAAATTCAACTTTTTTTAAAGGATATATTGGTCTTATAGAAATTAAAGAAGTAAATGAGGTACAAATATGGAAATTTAATGGTGAAAATATTACAGTTTGTGATAAAGGCTTAAAATGGTTATCAATTTTGCCGAAAGATGATAATTATTGTATAACTGCTATGATGAATGAAAAAAATGAAATCTTGTTGTGGTATATAGATATGATAGCGGGGCAAGGAATAGATGCAGAAGGGATTCCTTATTTTGATGATTTATATTTAGATTTAGTTGTTTATCCTGATGGGACAATTATTATAGATGATATGGATGAGCTTGAGGAAGCATTGTCCAAAAAAGATATCACACAGATACAGTTTGGTCTTGCAATTGAAACAAGTAATAAATTAAAAAATGGGTTATTATATGATATTGATAAATTTAGAGAATATACAAATAATTGTTATAAAATGCTTAAAGAGGAATAATTGATAATGCAATACTTTTTCACTTATTGTAATTCGTTGGATTACTATGTATAATATTATTAGAAGATACCAGATTTTATAAAATATAAAAGAGTTTTCCGACAAAAATGTGAAAGAAAGCGGGTAGATGAATGGAAAACACGGAAACAAAACAGACAACCTGGGAAGAACTAAGTATTTCCAATGATTTCCTTTTTGGGAAAATCATGCAGAATCCGGAGCTGTGCAGGGAACTTCTGCAAAGAATCCTCCCGGAATTAAAGATAGACCATATCGAATATCCTGAACTGCAGAAGAGCATTAAGCAGGATATAGACGCAAGAAGCGTCAGACTGGATGTTTATGTGAAGGACAATAAAAACACCGTTTATGACATTGAAATGCAGGTGAGCGACACAAAGGAGCTGCCGGAAAGAAGCCGCTATTAT
>JAGAIK010000444.1 GCA_017626625.1 Roseburia sp. | reverse complement strand
ATGTTTATGCCCTCTAAGCAGGAAACTTGTTTTTTTTTGATGTTTTGTCAAATCAATAATATAAAACCTGCGAATGAAAACGCTTTTTGGAGGGAAAAACGGAAGAAGAAAGGGAGCCTTCTGCGGCTTGACAAATAGAGTGGTGAAGTGTATGATTTCAATAATAAAAAGCAGAAGATACGGAGGATATTATGGGAAGAGATGTAATCATTGCCTGTGACTTTAACAGCAAAGATGAAGTGGTCAGTTTTTTGAGCAAATTTAAGGACGAAAAGCCATTCGTAAAAATCGGAATGGAGCTTTTTTATGCAGAGGGACCGGAAATCGTAAGAACCATTAAGAAAATGGGACATAAGATTTTCTTAGACTTAAAATTACATGATATACCGAACACTGTGAAAAAATCCATGGCTGTGTTGTCCGGGCTTGACGTGGATATGTGCAATGTCCATGCGGCAGGAACCAGGGCAATGATGCAGGGCGCCTTAGAGGGACTGACCAGACCAGACGGAACCAGACCGTTGTTGATTGCAGTGACCCAGCTTACCTCCACCAGCGAGGAAGCCATGCAGGAGGAACTCTGGATAGAGCATCCGATTGATGAGACGGTGATGCACTATGCAAAGAATACCATGGAAGCCGGGCTTGACGGCGTGGTATGCTCCCCGCTTGAGGCAGGAAAAGTCCATGAAGTGTGCGGAGAGAAGTTCCTTACCATTACGCCGGGAGTGCGCTTTGCCGACGGGGATGTGGGTGACCAGAAGAGGGTGACTACGCCTGCGAGAGCAAAGGAGTTAGGTTCCGACTATATTGTTGTGGGCAGACCGATTACTCAGGCGGAGGACCCGGTGGCGGCATACCGCAGATGTGTGGCGGAGTTTGTAGGTTAATACAAAAGAAAAGGGAAAGGCAAACATGCAGCTTGTCTTTCTCTTTTTCCTTATGAGGAAAAGTTTGTGGCAGAAAGATGAGAGAAGAGGATGAGTGAACAAAGACGGGGAATAAGCGGCAGCAGCCTGAAGCTGATTGCGGTTGTGACAATGCTGATTGACCATATCGCAGCGACGGTTCTGGCAAGATTTCTAATTACAGGGGCAGAGGGGGACATATCCACCGGATGGTATGTGTTGTATCAGGCGATGCGCAGCATTGGAAGAATTGCATTTCCTATCTACTGCTTTTTGCTGGTGGAGGGTTTTATCCATACCAGAAGCAGGAAAAAAAATGCGCTGCGGTTATTTTTGTTTGCGATTGTGTACGTAATCACCTTTGATTTGGCATTCAGCAGCAAAGTGCTGGAGTTTGGGTATCAAAATGTTTTCTTTACCCTGTTTTTAGGGCTGGTTACGATTATGCTTCTGGCAGAGGTGGAGAAAAGACAGGAGTGGGGGATAGGACTGCGGATTTTGATTTTTGCAGGAATCATTGTGGCAGGAATGCTTGCGGCGTACGCCCTGAAAACGGATTACAGCTATTATGGCGTGATGTGTATTGTCGTGCTTTATCTGTTTCGCGGAAGAAGGGTGCCCCAGGTGCTGGCGGGCTGCGCCTCATTTTTTTGGTGGGAGCTTCCTGCGGTGCTGGCATTTATTCCCATTTATTTTTATAACGGAAAAAGAGGGTGGAACATAAAGTATTTCTTTTATCTGTTCTATCCGGTACATTTGCTGATTCTGTATTTTGTTTGCGTGATATTGGGTACAGGCGCAGTTCCGGTGGTGTAAACAGGTAGTTATTAACAGCAGTTTTTCATATGAAAAGGAGAATTATGGAGTTATCAAAACAGACGAAAAAGCATCTCATGCAGATTTTGGCATTTGCTATTTTACTTTATTGCGGAATTGAGCATTTTGACGTGGTGATTGAAGCGGTGAGGTTTGTGCTTGGAATTATCATGCCGTTTTTGATTGGCGGTGCGATTGCCTTCATCTTCAATGTGCCCATGAAAAAAATAGAAAAGCATTTATTTCCGAAAAATAAAAAGCTGGCAAAGCTGAGAAGGCCTGCGGCGTATTTCTTAACGCTGCTGGCTGTCATCGGAGTGATTGTGCTGGCATTGGTGGTAGTCATTCCGGAGCTGGGAAATACCATCAGTATGTTGATGGCGCAGATTCCTGTGGCATTCGACACTGCGGCGGAATGGATTAACGATATGCTCAAGGAATATCCGGCGTTAGAGCCTGCAGTGGAAGAACTGAACATTGACTGGGCTTCCGTATCGTCCTCCGTGGTAACATTTTTACAGTCCGTGGGTTCCGGCTTAGTCAGCTCCGGTGTGGGATTTTTCTCCGGTCTTATCAGTGGCGTGGCGACCTTTGTGATAGCATTTGTTTTTTCCATTTATATCCTGTTCCAGAAGGAAAAACTGCAAAGGCAGGTAAAACAGGTGCTCTATGCCCTGCTGCCCAAGAAAGCCACGGAAAAAATTATCAGCGTGGCAACCCTGTCAGACCAGATTTTTTCCAATTTTTTATCCGGGCAGTGTCTTGAGGCAGTCATTTTAGGAACCATGTTTGTCATCAGCATGTCGATTCTTCGTATGCCCTATGCCATGCTGACAGGCATTGTGATAGCGATTACGGCTCTGATACCGATTTTTGGAGCCTTTATCGGCTGTGTTGTGGGTATGCTTTTGATTGTGATGGTGAACCCGATTCAGGCAGTATGGTTCCTGATTTTATTCCTGGTGCTACAGCAGATAGAGGGAAATTTGATTTATCCCCATGTGGTGGGCGGCTCTGTGGGACTGCCGTCTATCTGGGTGTTAGCGGCGGTGACGATCGGAGGGAACCTGTTTGGGATTGGGGGCATTTTGCTTTTCATTCCGCTTTGCTCGGTGTTATATGCCCTGTTCCGTGATTTTGTGAAACAACGTCTGAAACAACGTGACATCAAAGTAGTTTAGGAGGACAGAAAAAAGACTTTAGAAAAGGAGAAGCTCTTTCTAAAGTCTTTTTTGCACTCGAAGGTGCGTTTTGTTTGGAGGCACGATATGAATGAATAGTATATGTAAACCGGTTAGTAAAACAATGACCGGATTGTTTTTTGGCGGAACTGACAGAACCCCAACAACCTTATCGAAACTCAACAGCTCCTTTTGATGGTTCTAATATTAATGGAAAAATGTGACAGGATTTTGACAAGAGTATAAATATTATCTTAAGAACTGCGAAGAAATTTATAAAAGATATAAAAACTTTGCAAATTGTGGGGAAAGAGGTATACTAAGGAAAAAATGGCTGCCGGAGGGAAGAATGAGAGAATGCCTGGAAAATGTAAGAAAAAGGAATCCATTAATTCATAATATAACAAATTATGTGACCGTCAATGATGTGGCAAACGCCCTGCTCGCCTGCGGAGGCAGCCCTATCATGGCAGAGGCGGCGGAGGAAGTGGAAGAAATCACCGCCGGCTGTGACGGGTTAAATCTTAATATCGGAATGCTAAATCCGGCGAAAGCCTGCGCCATGGAGCTTGCAGGTTTGCGGGCACAAAAAGAAGGGCATGTGATACTGTTAGACCCGGTGGGAGTGGGGGCTTCTGCTTTCCGGCGGGAGACGGTAAAGCGGCTGTTAGAGAAAATAAAGTTTACCGCAATCCGGGGGAATATTTCTGAAATTCGTGCCGTGGCGGAATTGGTTGGAGTCCTGCATTCGGATGTGAAATATAATGGCGCTGTGGAGACTGGAGGCTTTGACTGTAGCAATGAGGCAATCGCTGAGAAGATAGAAGGAAAAGCGAATAGCAGCAGAAAGAAACGGAAGGCAGCAGATAATACAATCGCTGAAAATACAGGGACAAAAGCCCCGGAAAGCGTAGTGGAGAGAGACAGAGCAAAAAGCCATGGTGTGGACGCAGCGCAGGGAGAGGCTGTGACAGAAGAAAATGCAGAAACCGTAGCGGAATTTGTAAAAGAACTTGCCGGGCGGACCGGGAGCATTATTGCAGTGACCGGAAGGATTGATTTGGTGGCGGACGAAAAAAACTGCTACAGAATACAAAACGGCAGACCGGAAATGAGCCGCATCACCGGGACAGGCTGCCAGCTTTCCGGCATGATGACGGCGTTTTTGGCGGCAAATCCGGACTGTCCCCTGAAAGCTGCCGCAGCGGCAGTCTGCTGCATGGGGCTTGCCGGGGAAAAGGCATGGGAATACATGGCGGCGGGAGAGGGAAATGCCTCTTACCGGAACCGTATCATAGATGCTATTTCCCTTATGGAGGGAGAGGCGTTAGAGAAAGGAGCACGATATGAAATTTGCTGAGGAAGATTTATTGTTATATGCGGTGACAGACAGAAGTTGGTTAAGGGGAAAGACGCTTTACGAGCAGGTGGAACGGGCTTTGCAGGGCGGCGCCACCTTTATCCAACTGCGGGAAAAGGAGTTAGACGAAGCCCGTTTTATGGAAGAGGCGGTGGAGATACAGAAGCTGTGCAGGCGGTATCAGGTGCCGTTTGTTATCAATGACAACGTGGACATTGCCCTGGCTATGGGGGCGGACGGCGTCCATGTGGGGCAGGAGGATATGGAGGCGGGGGAGGTCCGCCGGAAATTAGGACCGGATAAAATCATCGGTGTTTCCGCCCATTCGGTGGAGGAGGCCTTGCGGGCGGAAGCTTGCGGAGCGGATTATCTCGGTGTGGGTGCGGTGTTTTCCACCACATCAAAGAGCAATGTCAGGGAGCTGCCCTATGAAACCTTAAAGGCAATCTGTCAGGCGGTGCGGATTCCGGTGGTTGCCATCGGCGGTATCGGAAAGGAAAATATCATGCAGTTAGAGGGCAGCGGTATCTGCGGCGTGGCGGTTATCAGCGCCATTTTTGCACAGCCGGACATTTCTGCTGCGGCAAGGGAGCTTTTGACCCTTTCAGAAAAAGTAACAGGAAGAGTGAAGATAGAGGGAGCGGTGTTTGACATGGACGGAACCCTGCTTGATACTATGCCCATCTGGGAGCACGCCACCGAAAGTTACCTTGTGGGAAAAGGCATTGAGGTAGAGGAAAAGTTATCGGAGACTCTCTTTACCATGAGCATGAAGCAGGGGGCAGCCTATGTGAAGGAAAAATATGGGGTGTCTGAGAGTATCGAGGAACTGGTCTCCGCCACCAACGCCATTGTGGCGGAGGCTTATCGCAGCAGTGCAGAGGCAAAACCCGGCGTACCGGAATTTTTAGAGAAATTAAAACAGCGGGGAGTAAAAATGGTAGTGGCGACTTCCACTGACCGGGTACATGCGGAGGCTGCCTTAAAGCGCACGGGAATTTATGATTATTTTGAGCGGATTTTCACCTGCACTGAAGTGGGGGAGGGAAAGTCCAAACCGGATATTTACGAAGCGGCATTAGCAGAGCTTGGCACAAACCGGGCGGCAACCTGGGTGTTTGAGGATGCGCTTTATGCTATTAAAACCGCGAAGAAAGCCGGATTTCGCACGGTTGGACTTTATGATGAAACCAGCCGAGGGGAGCAGGAGGAAATCCGAAGGACGGCGGATATTTATCTGAAGGAGATAGAAGGATTTCCGCTGGGGGAGAAAAAAGAAAAATTAACAGGATTTAGCGGAATGTGAAAGAAAATACAGAGAAAATTCCAAATGCTTCACGGGATGAGGAAACATAAGAACAGGAGTGCAGGGAAAATGAAAAGACACACGGCGCTTACCATCGCAGGCAGTGACAGCAGCGGCGGTGCGGGAATACAGGCGGATTTAAAAACCATGCTGGCAAACGGCGTCTATGGAATGAGTGTGATTACGGCGGTGACGGCGCAGAACACACGGGGCGTAGCAGGGATTTTAGAAGTCCCGGCAGCGTTTGTGGAAAAGCAGATAGATGCGGTGTTTACGGATATTTTTCCGGATGCGGTGAAAATCGGCATGGTGACTTCGGCGGAGATGGCGGAAAGAATTGCGGAGCGGCTTTCTTTTTATCATGCAAAAAATGTGGTGATTGACCCGGTGATGGCGTCCAGCAGCGGGACAGACTTCGCAAATCAGGAGGTGCTCCGGGCATGGCGCAAGGAGCTTTTTCCCGTGGCGGCACTTATTACGCCGAATATTCCGGAATGTGAAATTCTGCTGGAAGATAAGATTGAGACGCCGAAGGACCGGGAGCAGGCGGCGGAAACCATCGGCAGGCAGTACGGCTGCGCCGTCCTGGTGAAGGGCGGCCACGGAACGGGCGGTGCGGATGATTTGCTCTGGACGGGAGAGAAGCTGGCGTGGTTTCCGGGGAAGCGGATGGAAAATTCCAACACCCATGGCACGGGCTGTACATTGTCCTCCGCCATTGCTTCCTTTCTGGCAAGGGGATGCTCCATGGAGGAAGCAGTGGAACGAGCAAAGGCATATGTAAGCGGAGCCATAGGAGCTATGCTGGATTTGGGAGCGGGGAGAGGGCCAATGGACCATGGCTATCTGATAAGGGAAGAAGGAGTCTGTTATGAATAAGTTTGTGATAAGGCAATCGCTGTTGCTTTTGCTCACGGCTACCATCTGGGGCGTGGCATTTGTGGCACAGAGCGTTGGAATGGAATATATTGGACCCTTTACGTTTAATGCGGTGAGAAATTTTATCGGTGCGGTGGTGCTGCTTCCCTGCATTGCATTTTTATCCGGGAGAAAATCCGGCAGCGCACCGGGGAATGGCGTCAAAGCAGCGGGGCAGGAGCCGTCTGAAAACATCGACTTTTGGACAAAGCTTAAAAATGGCGAATACAAAACGTTGCTTACCGGAGGCGTCTGCTGTGGTGTGCTGCTCTGTGTGGCAAGCAATCTGCAGCAGTTTGGCATACAGTATACCACGGTTGGCAAAGCCGGATTTATCACGGCGATGTACATTGTGCTGGTGCCGGTTTTGGGGATTTTTTTAAAGAAAAAGGCTGGGCTTAAGGTATGGCTTGCGGTAGCGATTGCAGTGGCGGGCTTATATCTTCTCTGCATGACGGGCGGCAGCTTTTCCCTGCAGAAGGGGGATTTGCTGCTGCTTGCCTGTGCGGTGGTGTTTTCTGTACATATTCTGACCATAGACTATTTTTCACCGAAGGTAAACGGGGTGGCAATGTCCTGCATTCAGTTTTTTGTCTGCGGGCTGTTGTCTGCGATGGGAATGCTGCTTTTTGAAGAACCGCAGATGGCACAGATTTTGGAGGCGTGGGTTCCGGTGCTCTACGCAGGTGTT
>JAGAIK010000443.1 GCA_017626625.1 Roseburia sp. | reverse complement strand
GTCTGGAATGTCTCCTAAATCCAAACTATCTCCTATGTCTGGAATATCTCCTAAATTTGGAATGTCTCCCAAATTTGAACTATCTCCTAAATCCGAACTATCTCCTATGTCTGGAATATCTCCCAAACCAATACTGTCTTCTAAGCTAACACCATCTTCTAAATCTGAAGTATCTTCTGTGTCTGAAGTATCTTCTGTGTCTGAAATAGCTCCCAAATCAACACTATCTCCTAAATCCGGAATATCTCCCAAATCCCAGTTATCTTCTAATCCGTCATCCAACCGGAAGTCAGCTTCTTCTGTTGCAGGCTCATTCGCATTTAATCCAATTCCACTATTTAAACCTGAAAAATGCGATGCAGCGTTAATCTGCCTGTTTTCCATTCCTTTAATATCTGCTAAAATACTGTCAAGCCTTGCCTCTTCCTCCATTATGGACGATTCTGTCCGCACCGGAGATTTTGCTGTCAGTAAAACGTCCTCCTTCGAAGCAATTTCCTCAGTGGTATTTTCTTCTGCTACAGGATTTTCCTCAATGACATTTTCTTCTGACACCGGGATATCTTCCGGTATGGATATATCTTCTAAATCGCCAATATCTTCTGACAGCAAACTATCCTCTGACAGACTATCCTCCATTACAGGAGCCTCCTCTATTGAGGTCAAATCCGGCATTGGTTCTTCTTCTAAGGTAAAATCTTCTCCCGTAACTGGGATATCCTCTATTGAGGTCATCTCCGGCATCGGCTCTTCTTCTAAGCCAAAATCTTCTCCCGTAACTGGGGTGTCCTCTAACGATGACAACTCCGGCACTGGTTCTTTTAAGCCAAAATCTTCCCCTAAAACAGAAGGCTCCTCTATTGAGGTCAAATCCGGCATCGGCTCTTCTTCTAAGGCAAAATCTTCTCCCGGAACAGACGTATCCTCTAGCAATGTCTTCTCCGGCACCGTCTCTTCCGGCATTGCCGCAGAAGCAGATTCTACAGCAGCTTCTCTTACAGCCTCATTTATCTTATCCACTGCATTGGCAAATTCGCTCTTCATGACAGTTTCTAACTTCTGCATACCGGAAAAAAGTTCACTCTCTTTTTCCATCAGTTCTTTTATGTAATCATCAATGACAGCCTTCTGCCGATTCAGCAATTCTTCATTACTGCTGTCTATGCTCTGTTTTAACTCAGACATTTTTTCGATTACTTCGTTATTGGAGTTCATAATTTCTGCCGCATTTTCCCTGTTCCGGCTGATTGTCACTTTAGCTAAAGCTTTCTGGGCGGTAATGACATCCTCCGACGGGCAGGCGTCTTTTAACACTCCCTTTACACCGGAAATCTGTTCCACTGTCTTTTTCTGCTGCAGATAATTTGCCTTCTGTCCCCGGAATATCTCTTCAAGCTTTTGCTCCTGCCTGTCTCTCCACTGTTTATTTTCCTTTAAAATATAATTGACCAGAAGAAAAATCCAGACCATCATCAGCACCGTAATTACACCTAATGCAATCAAATTACCGGAACTGTTAATCATTACATAGAAATCCGCAATCAATAACAGGACAATACCCATAATAGATATGATAAGTACTAAATTATTCTTCTCCTGCGTCTCTGATGGCTGACCAGATGAGCGTTCCTTACTCATTTTGCTACCTCCTTGTAGTAAATTTCACGAAGTATATCTCTAGTACCATTTTATCATAATATTTCCAATAGGCAAACTATTTTATGAACCTTGGAGGGATAGTTATTCCACGCACAACATCCTGTAACCAATGCCGATATGGGTCTGGATATATTTTCCCCTGTTGTCCCCCGGCTCTATTTTTTTTCTGAGGGATGCCATATAAACCCTCAGCGAAGATACGTCTCCGTCAAGACTGTTCCTCCACACGTGGTCCAGAATATAGCTGTAGGTCAGCACCCTTCCCATATTGCGCGCAAGAAGACACAGCACATTATATTCTATCGGCATCAGATGAAGCTGATTTTCTCCCAGCCTGACCGTTGCCGCACTGTAATCAATTACCAGTTCACCATTTTTAAAAATTTCCTCCCGGCTGAAACTCTCCGTTTCCGAATATTGCAGCCTGCGGACTGTAGAACGGATTCTTGCCAGCAATTCCTCCACACTGAAAGGCTTTGTCAGAAAATCATCTGCACCGGCATCCAAAGCGCTTATTTTATCGTTATCTTCTGTCCGGGCACTAATCACGATAATCGGGCAGATAGACCATTGGCGTACCTTTTTAATAATCTCTATCCCGTCCATATCAGGAAGCCCCAAATCCAACAGCACAATGTCGGGATGGTAAGATGTAATCTGAAGCAATGCTTTTTGTCCATTTTCCGCCGCCACGCTTTTATAGCTGTGTATCTCCAATGTGTTCTTAATCAGACTTCTGATTGCCCTGTCATCCTCCACGACTAAAATCAAAGGGTTATTATTCTGCATGACCTGCCTCCTCCGCTGATAATTCTATGATAAATACTGCTCCCTTCGGGTGATTGTCCTCTACCCATATTTTTCCTCCGTGTGCATGGACAATAGACTTGCATAACGCCAATCCCAGTCCCATCCCCCGTCTGCCGTCGGATGTGTTTATACCCATGGTGTAAAACTGATGAAATATCTTTGTTTTTTGCTCATCCGGTATTCCTTCTCCGTTGTCCGCTACTTCCACCCGTATCTTGTCTTTTTTGCGGTACAGTCTGATTTTGACAGCGGAACCAGGCGGCGTATATTTTAAGGCGTTATCCATCAGATTGATGATTACCTGAACCATCAGCTTAACGTCCATATTTACCATAATGATTTCTTCGGGTCTTTCATAGACGATTTCATGTCCCTTTGCCCTGCGGCTTAAATGGGAAATACTCTCCTCTATCACGTCCTCCATCAATTCCGGCTGAAGATTTAACGGAATGGTTCCGTTTTCAATCCGGGTCACAGACAGCAAATTCTCAATCAGATTCAGAAGCCAGAATGCGTCCGCCTCAATGTCCCTATATACTTCTTTTCGCTGTGCCGCCGACATATTCTCGTCCTCACGGGACAGCATATCCATATCCCCATAGATGACAGTAAGCGGAGTTCTGAAATCGTGGGAAATTGCCCGGAGCAGATTAGCGCGAAGCTTCTCCTGGTCTAACTGGATTTCCATTTCCCGCTCTTTGCGCATTCTCTCCTCCTTTTCAAAGGCAAGGGCGCTCTCACTTAACACGGCGAGCATAACACTCTCTTCAAAGGCATTCAACGCTTTTCCCTCCATCGCAATTCCCGCCAGCCCGAAAATCTTTTCCCCGTTTCTTATGGTAAGAAACATGTTTTTCGCCCCCGGCAGAGTGGAGGTTGTTGCCCCTGCGCTCTTATTATTTTTATAGGACCATACCGCCACTGCACGTTCCTGTTCGGAAAGCTCCATTTTTTTGCCAGGTATTTCATAATACTGGGGTTCTCCGCCCTTTTCCGGGTTTTCGGTAAAGCAGCATACGCTCCGGTTCAACAGCCTGCCTAATTGTTTTGCGGTATCGGCAGCTATCTCCTGTTCCGTTTTATCCCTCTGCAGCATCTGGCTGGTTTCCAGAAGGATTCCCATGCGGTACGCCTTTTCCACATTCTGTTTAGCCACCGACTTCACCTTTTTTACCAGAGTGGATATAAGAAAGGATACTACAAAAAATATTAAAAAAGTGATAAAATATCCCGCATTGTAAAAGGTAAAAGTATACCGCGGCTCCGTAAACAGAAAATTAAAGGTAAGAATCGCCGCAATACCATACAAAATCCCTGTAATATGGTGCTTTGACAGAAGTGCAGTCAGCAAAGAGCCAAGCACATACAGCATGATAAGATTTGCCTCTTCAAATCCCAGACGGTCAAATAACATAGAAAAACCCGTCATGACAAGCAGAATCGTCAAACTAAAGCCGGCATCCCCCACCACATATTTGCGATTCATTCCTGCCCTTTTCCGTCTCTTTTTTTCTACATATCTTTTTTCATGAGAATCCGGAATCAGAAAAATTTCCAGATTCGGAACCAGAGATGCCAGCCTCTCTGCAATACTTTCCTTCACGGAAAACAGCGAGCGTTTCGTATTGGTTCTTCCCAGCACGATTTTGGTCACTCTCGCAACTTTTGCATATTCTGCAATCTGTTCCACAATATTATTTCCGAAGGAGGTAACAATTTTTGCTCCGAACTTTTCTGCAAGTTTGCGGTTCTCCGCAAGACGCATCTCGTCCGCTGCATCCATCTGTCCGTCCTCGGAGGTTTCTACATAAAAAGCGGTCATTTTTCCATGAAAAGCATTGGCAAGCTTCGCCGCCTGACGGATGACCTTCGCATTAGAAGGCGCTGCAGAAAGGCACATCATAATATGCTCTGATGCGTTCTCTTTCTTACCTCCTGCAAGCATTTCATCCTGTTCCTTATTTAACCAGTCCGCCATCCGGCGAAGGGCAATTTCCCTGAGGGCAGTCAGATTCTCCACAGAAAAAAAATTGTTCAGCGCCTGTTCCGTACGGTCCGCCTG
>JAGAIK010000442.1 GCA_017626625.1 Roseburia sp. | reverse complement strand
TCACGTTATCCGGATTAGCCGTCTGATAAGACGGACTTTGCGCAATTTCTGCTTCCGGTGTGGCAGTCCCTGAGGCTTCTGATGACTCTGCGATATTCACCTGCCTGCCACATGCCGTCAATCCCATAATCATAATAAAACTTGTCCCATATTTTTGTGAAAACTGCAAGAAAGAACTCCGGGATTATTTTGTACTTTTTTCTATATCAAAAGTACTATTCTTTGGAAATAAAGTCTTTCCTATGCCATAAAAAACGCTTCTGTCAAATCCTTTAACGCCTGCTGGTCCGATCTTCCCATCAATTCTCTGGCGGAGTGCATTGCCAGAAGCGGTATTCCCACATCCACGGTCTTCACCGGAAGAAGGGCTGAGGCAATGGAGCCTAAGGTTCCTCCCCCCGGCATATCGGAGCGGTTCACAAATTTCTGGTAAGGAATCTTTTTCCTGTCGCAAATCTGCTGAATGGCGCCGATGGCTTCGCAGTCCGTCGCATAGGACTGGGAGCTCGCCTCCTTGATACAAAAGCCTTTGCCTAACACAGGTTTATTGGTAACATCCATTTTTCCCGCCTGGTTGGGGTGAAGCCCATGCGCCACGTCCACAGACAGAATCATGCTCTGGTACAAAAGCCGGGAAGTTTCCTCACAACCCAGATTTTCCAAAATCCGGAACAGCATATCGTGAAGTAAAATAGAACCTGCCCCCTGCTTGCTGCGGCTGCCGATTTCCTCATGATCAAAAAGAGCAATGAAATTCATGCCTTCTGCCCTTTTGGCATCTATGATGGCGGAAACTAAAGCGGCGCAAGAGGTCAGATTGTCCAACCGCGGGGAGGAAATAAATTCATCTTTTCCACCGATAAATTCCGGCTGCTCCCTGCAATACACCGTCAGTTCAAAATCCAGGATATCCTCCTTTTTCACCTCTAATTCTTCCGCCAGAAAATTCAGGAAATAGTCCGCTTCCCCCTCATCTTCCCCAAACAATCCCATGACAGGGAGCATATCCGTCTGTTTATTTAACTCCACACCCTTATTTACTTCCCGGTTCATGTGAATGGCCAAATTGGGAATCGTCAGCAAATTTTTATCGGAAGAAAACAGCTTCATTTCCGGCGCAAAGGGATTTTCACTGCGGACTGCCACCCGTCCTGCAATGCCGAGAGGTCTGTCTAACCAGGTATTTAAAATCGCCCCGCCGTAAACCTCCACATTGACCTGCGCATAACAGTTCGTTCTAATATCTGCGGAAGGTTTGATTCGAAGGCAGGGAAAATCCGTGTGGGCTGCCGCTATCCGGATGGCAGGCGCCTTTTTCTCCGCCTCTAACTGCTCTTTTTTCTCCGGCAGGGTAAAGGCAAACAACGTTGTGTCGTGATGATTGACATAATATTTGCCTCCCTCCTTTAAATTCCAGCTTTCCCCATAATTTATTTTCTCAAAGCCCGCTGCCGCAAGCCGTCTCCCGCAGGCCGCCACTGCATGTGCGGGCGATACTCCTTCTTTTAATAAATCAAATAAAATCTCTGTCTCGTTCATTTTTTCCTCCATGGCACACGCCTTTTGTGCATCGCAAGTTTGAGCGTGTGCGCACAAACTTGGGGTTGAAAAAATTCCGATATATGATTTTTTCAACCTTTTTTCCTTCATTTTAATCTGCTGCTTTTGGGAACAATGTTCTCTGACAACAGCAACTCTATTTTACTACGAAATCCACAAATTTACATCTATTATTTGTCCCCTCTTAAAATCTATGCTAGAATAAAGTGAAAGCCTTAGCGGCAGGAAATGAAACTGCCGCCGGACGAAAAAATAGTTACGGCTCCGGTCAGGGAACCATTGTTCTGCCGTTCCCCACCGGCGCAGAAAGTGTGAACCCATTTATGATTGCATTAAAACTTCCCGAAATTAAATATTTTATGAATCAGTTGCTGTGCACGGAAACCTTTGACAATTTTCTGCTGCAGGAGGCTGTGATACAAAAGGATATCACCTTTCACATCGACGGCAGGTTAAACAGCGGTTATTACAATGAGGAAGAGTTAGAAGTCCTTTCTCTGACCGGACTTGCTTTTCTCCCTTTTGGAAAGGTGCGCTCTCACTGCTTTGATTTGGTGAAAGGGAAACGGACGCCCTCTTATTTTAAATTTGTTTTCCTGCTCTCCCCCACAAACCTGACCCGCACGGTGGAGCAGGCGCATACCAGCTTTACCCCGGCTGATGTTACCGCCATGTATATCAACCTGACTTTTCAAAACGGAGAGCTGCACCTGACCACCGGTGTCTCCTACCGCATTTTCTCTGCGGATAAGAGCTTAGAACACGAATGGGACCGTATGGTACGGCTTTTTTTGAAAAATCATGAAATTACTTCTGAAGAGTACTGATTTTTATGTTATTTTCCCTTTACTTTTCCAAATCATTATGATATGCTCTACTTGACTGTAACAACAGTCAGTAATATTTTTTGGAGGTACTTTTCAATGAACAAAGGTACAGTAAAATGGTTTAACAACCAAAAAGGTTACGGATTCATTTCCGATGAATCAGGAAATGACGTATTCGTACATTACTCAGGACTGAACATGGAAGGATTCAAATCCCTCGAAGAAGGTGCTGCAGTAGAATTCGAAGTTGTAGAAGGCTCTAAAGGACCTCAGGCAACTAACGTAACAGTAGTAAAATAATTTACTACAGAAGGCAGGATAATCTGCCAGTTTCAATCACAGGTTTCACATGTACCTTTTTCTTTTTAAATAAACAAGTTTTTATTTGCTAGATTAAGATATTGTAAACAATGGATTTAAAAAGGAGTGTCGATACGGTCGGCACTCTTTTTTACTCATAAAATATGGCAATATTACTCAATATGGTCATTCATAGGATGTTTCACTGCTTAGTACCTTCATCTTTCCCCTTTCCAGAGGATGACAGCTTGATTTGATTGGTGCAAGGTATAGAAAAAGCCAGTAGATCTTTTACGTCTACTGACTCATAAATTTATTATTTCTAATCATTCATATAATAGTTTATTAAATCTGATCTAAATTGACTTAATAATTCACTTTCGGATATATCTGTATAATACAAATCTCCATCTTCAAGAACTCCTTTTTTTGCATCTTGAATATTGTCAGCACTCTCTATTACAAACGCTGACCAATCCTTCAAAAATGTTATTTTACAATAACACTCTTTGTATCTCATAAATTTAACATCATTTATTATGATAGGGCTAAATCCAAGATTTATGAAAAGTTTTTCCATTTTATCAAGAATTACTTTATAGTCCATACTTCCTCCTGCTAATTAATTAAATTTCCATCTAAATCAATTCTTAACTAAATAGTTATATAATTCTTCTCCGCTAACACCTGATAATTTATTAGGATTAGTTAACAAATCATCTAAACTATTTATGCCACTCTCTATCGCCTCATCCACATACTTCCCAAGCTCCCCGGCGCTTTTCCCTGTCTTTCCCGCTTTTTCCGCTATCTTCCCTGCTTCCTTAACTGTGTCTGCCACATTCCCTGTCTTCTCAACCGCCTTCGCAATATCCGCAGCATCCTCCAAATGCCCAATAACCTTACCGCCAACCTTTATTCCTGTTTTCCCGCCTCCGACTGCTTCCCCTATCCCCGGGACAAACGCCAGACCGGACAGCAAAGCGTTACTCCAGTCTCCCTCCGCTGCATACCATGCCGTGTTAATTCCATCAAAAGCCGCCCCCACTGCCGGAAGAAGCCCTGCTGCGTCAAGAAGGAAATGCCAGTCTATTTCCTGTTCCCTCACATTCTTTTCCGCAGTTTCGTAGCACTGCACACAGTCAGAAAAAGTCTGTAAGAGCTTCTCCACATCTGTTCTCTCTTCCGTCACTGCCTGACATTCCCTCTCCAGACAGCTTATTATGTCTTTGTAACCGGACATCTTGCTCATATTATCTTTTACTGCATACAGTCTTTTTCGCACTTCCTGAGTTCCTTTATCATCGCAGTAAATTCTTTTTTTATCCGAAGACACTCTTTCAGGTCAATTTGAAATTCTGCCATTTTCCGTCTCCTTATGTAGTATTTTTAGCCAAAGTATACTAACACAATTTGACGGTAATTTTTCATTTTTGCGACGAACGACACGGGAAATGGGACGAACAACCAGTTTTCCGAAGCAACGCCTTTGAGAAACTGAACAAAATTTAAACAATGGAAATCACGGAGCTGCGCATTCCTGTACCCAGGCAATAAAGTTGGCGGTACTGTCGCCGGTGCGTTCTGCTGTGGTATGCCCCTGTTCCCAGACAGTCTCAAAATCTACGCTTGTGACATCATCGCAGGCTTCTAAAGCAAGGGCGAGATTCGTTTCTACGGTCAGGGCAGTGTCTCCCTGTTCGATACCGCTTCTGATACGCCAGTAGGATGCCGGGGTAGAGGTACCGCTGCCCTCGTAATAGCTGCTGATATAATACATAGGATTGTACATGTTCTGGCGGTAGGTCAGGGTATTTCCTAATTTATCCAGATTTTCCATATCGGATTGATACGCTGCAAGGACAGACGGGTTCCAGTCGGTGTATGCTGCATATTCCGTTTGATTTTCTGCTAATAACCGGGTCAGGACTGTGTCAAAATGGCTGGTGTCACTTTCGTCGTTTCCGAAGAGCATATTTTCTGCCTGACCTAAATTCAAATCATCAAAGGCTCCTACATCCTTTGAGGCAGTTTTACAGTAAGTTGCAAAATCCCTTAAACTGGTGATGGTTGCGGTGTTTGTATCCTCGTCGTAATTTACCCAGACTGTCTCTGCATTTAAGGAATCAATATATTCCTGCGGAGTTTCGTAAGTTCCGTCCTCTCCGCTTTCGTTTTCTGCCGTATTCGCTGCCCCGGTTTCTGGATTTTCCCCATTCGGCTTTCCACCCAGCTTCTCTCCATCTGTTTTTTCTCCACTGGGAATACCGTCCGGTCTCTCTCCATCCGGTTTTCCGCCGCCGCCAAATCCGCCGTCAGCCATCTCTCTGGAATTTCCTGCGGTATAAGGGAATTCCGTATCACTCAAAAAGTTATTCAAGGACTGCTCCACCACAGAAACCATATAATCATAGTAACTGCCCGCAGCATAAATACCGTCCTCCGAGGAAGTTAATGTCAGTACATTTCCGTCCCCGTCCTGCAGCCCCAGCTCATTAATATAAGAAGCATACGCCTCTGCCAAATCCTTTGACAGTGCAGATGTGTAAGTATTCTCCGATCTGGTTCCCGTGTCTGCATACTGCCCCATATTCCATTCATAGGCAGCATCCGCATAATCCAAACTGGTAATCGGGCACCAGCACATTGCCCCGCAGATGGCATCGCTGATAAGCTTCCCATCTCCGTCATACATCGCTGCCCCGATAGAAGTCAGGTAAGGATAATACATCTCGCTATCCCCGGAAGCCCCCATAACAGCGCTCTGGGCTCCGCCGCCGCTGTGTCCGAAGGTAAAAATACTATCTGTGTTTCCCGGCAACCATGCACTGTTATACCTGTAATAACGTACCGCCGCCTTCAAGTCTGTCACACCCCAAGGAGCTCCGCCGCTGTAACTCAGTTCACCGTTTTCATCATAACCATTGCTTCTTCCCCGCATTCCCGCATAAACATAAACGAACCCTGCCTCCAGATACTCCGAAATACTCTCATATTGATAGGAAACAGGTGCCTCCTGGGCGGAATATCCCGCCGTATTTACCGGAAATACAATCGGCGCCGTGGCAGCCGTATACCCCTTCACCGTCCCCGAACTGTTCAGCGTACAAGTATACGTCCCGTCACCGTTCTCCTCCCCCACCAGATACATTCCCGGCACATAAATCCCCATGGTCTCATACTCCACCGTCTCCGGATTGCTGCAATACCCCACTCCTATCTGATAATAAACATCATGTTCCTCATCATAATTCCAGGCACCACTGTCAAACGTCAGCTTCTCATCTTCCTGCACATAATCCGCCAGCACCGAAGAAACCTCCGTCCCCGTCACTTCCTCCATCCCCGCAATTTCCACAATATCCGTCTGTTTTTCCGTCCCCGCTTCCTTCTGTTCCTCCAAAGCCGCCGTGTTGTTGTTTTCCCCGCACCCCGTCAGTGAAACCAGCATTCCCAAAACACATAAACCCGAAACTACCCTTTTCTTCTTTCTCATTTTTTCTAACTCCCTGTCTATCTCATTTTATAACCTATAAATTACTTTCTCATCGTGACGTTCCAGTGAAGTTTCTGTGAAATTCCAGGAAAATTCATATCAGCAAAAAAACAAAGCCTGCAAAACTCTGCAGG
>JAGAIK010000441.1 GCA_017626625.1 Roseburia sp. | reverse complement strand
GTTTCCTGAAATCCGTGATTTGCTGACAGAGAAGGAAGAAGTTTCCTGAAATCCGTGATTTGCTGACAGAGAAGGAAGAAGTTTCCTGAAATCCGTGATTTGCTGACAGAGAAGAAAGAAGTTTTATAAAATCCGGCATTTACTGACAGAGAAGGAAGAAGTTTCCGGAAATCCGATGTCGGAAGAAGAAAAAGGAAACAGTGCCGCAGGAGAGAAGCCAGGCGGCAGTGCAGGGAAAACAGAAATAGATTGACGGAGTGAAAAGAGGCTGATGATGAGATTGAAGAAAAGAAAAACAAGAAAAACCGGAAAAGTGGGAGAGGTAAGAAATCTTGCGTGGCTGTATTTCAACATAGGCTGGACGGTGCTGTATCTGCTCTGGAGAACCTTCTGCACGGTTCCCTTAGAGTACGGCATATTGTCTGCGGTGGCGGGGATTGCCCTTCTGGTGGTGGAAATTCTCGGCATGTTAGAGGCATTTGTACATTATTTTAATATGTATAAGATAGAAAATCATGAGGTGCCACAGGTTCCGGTGGAGGAATTTCCAGATGTGGATGTGTTTATTGCCACCTATAATGAGCCTGTGGATTTGCTGTATAAGACCGTCAACGGCTGTGTACATATGAAATACCCGGATAAAAAGAAAGTTCATATCTATCTCTGTGATGACGGAAAACGGCAGGAAGTGCGGGAACTGGCGGAGCAGATGGGCGTGGGCTATATTGACAGGGAGGACCATGAGGGCGCTAAGGCGGGAAACTTAAATCACGCCATGTCTGTGACAAGCTCACCCTTAATTGCCACCTTTGACGCCGATATGATACCGAAAAATAATTTCCTTATGGTGATGGTGTCCTATTTTGTGGACCAGGAAATCAAGAACCGGGAATTAGAAGAAAAGGACAGGGTGAAAATTGGCTTTATCCAGTCACCCCAGAGCTTTTACAACCCGGATTTGTTCCAGTTTAACCTGTTCTCGGAGAACCGAATCCCGAATGAGCAGGACTATTTTTATAAGGATGTGCAGATTACGCGGAATAAGAGCAACAGCGTGATTTACGGCGGCTCTAATACGCTGATTTCCAGAGAGGCGTTAAATGAAGTGGGCGGTTTTTATACGGAAAGCATTACCGAGGATTTTGCCACGGGCATTCTGATTCAGAAAAAGGGATATCAGTGCTTTGCCATCAATACGGTGTTAGCCTCCGGGCTTTCTCCTACCACGCTGCGGAGCCTGATAAACCAGCGTGTGCGCTGGGCGAGGGGCTGTATTCAGACGGGAAGAAAACTGCACCTGATTTTTTCAAGAAATATGAGTTTTTCTCAGAAGGCGAATTACCTGGCGTCCATCTGGTACTGGTATGCCTCCTGGAAACGGCTGATTTATATCATGTCCCCGATTTTATTTGCGACTTTTGGAGTTGTGGTAGTAAAGTGTACCCTGGTGGAGGTTCTTATTTTCTGGCTGCCCATGTATATCAGCAGTAATGTGTGCCTGAAAATGATGAGCCGCAATATAAGAACCACGAAATGGACGAACCTTTACGAGACAGTCATATTTCCCTATCTGCTGATTCCGGTGCTGTTAGAGACATTAGGTATCAGCATGAAGAAATTTAAGGTGACGAAAAAAGGGGGAAATAAGGAGGAAGAGAGCAATATCCTTTACGCACTTCCCCATGGGATTCTGATTGTACTGTCGGTGATTGGAATTGTAAACTGTATCCGGTGGACCTTTGATACCGGAAGAATCGACTATTTTGTCATATTGTTCTGGCTGTTTTTGAATCTGTACAATCTGGTGATGTCCCTGCTTTTCATTCTGGGAAGAAAGGCAGTCCGGAATGCGGAGCGGCAGAGCGTATCCATGGAGTGCAGGGTAAAGACGGCATACGAAGAGGAAACGGGGAGAACCGTGGATATTTCTGAGAGTGGGATTTCCGTATTGCTGAACCGTGTGATAGATATTGACGAAAAGGAGCCTGTGGAGCTGACCTTAGACGATGGCAGATACCACGCGAAGCTGACCGGGGAAATTGTTCTGGTGGAAAATCGGGGAGAACAATGGCGTTATGTATTTCTGGTGAAGGATATGGGGGACAGCAAGGCGGAATTTATGCAGCTTATCTATGACAGAGACCCGTCGCTGCCCATGAACCTGGATGAATCGGTAAGCAGCTTTGACGATTTGCGTATCAATATCAGCAGACGTTTGTATACGCAGAATTTCCAGAACCGGAGGCGGGCGAGAATCCCCATTCATGACGATTACCCCACGGATATGGCAAGGAAGGTGCACATCATAGATTATAATTACGAATATGTGCTGCTAAGCAGTGAGGAGAAACTTCCGGCAATGTTTTCCGTTTTCTTAGAAGAGGGGCTGGAGTTAGAGTGTGTGCTGGAAAAACGGCTGCAGGAGGAAAAATGCCTTTATCGGGTGGACAACTATCGGAAGCTTCATGATGATGCAGCGCAGCACGAGAAACTGAAAAACTGGCTGTGCAGCCACACCCATGGGGAAATCAGGGAGGAGGAAGCGCCGAAGGTCAGCCTGAAGCGGCAGCGTATGCAGGCGGAGGACGAATTTTCTGAGATGGAATATCTCTGATGGCAAGAGTGGAAATTTTCTGAGATGGAGTATCTCTGATGGCAATGATGAAATTTTGGTAGTGTGAGCCGATGGGAAGAGGAAAAAGTATGAGGATTTGGAAGAAAAAAATGATAAAGCTGGCGGTGCTTACCGGTATCCTCTGCATGGGGATTGGCAGTGTAAGTGCAGAAGCGGCAAAGAAAGCAAAAGCGGATTTCTCGGATTTTATAGGGAGCAATGAGGATATGGCAGGGGGCACGGTGGCTCCGGAGCTTACCTATGAGAAGGAGGAAGATGTCTTACGGCTTTCCTTTGATACCAACGGATATCAGGAGCGGTATTATACCGCCACCGCATTTAAAAATATAAAATTGGACACGGAAGAGTTTGCAGGGCTTTCCTTTGAAGTTCAGAATAATCATGATACAGCGGTGCGGATGAATTTTGCCCTGTTTGAGGAAGAGGGCAGAACCTTAGACGTGGGAGCCGGGTTTTATGTGAAGCTGTCGGGAACGGAGATTTCCTATGAAAAAGTGGAGTACGGCT
>JAGAIK010000440.1 GCA_017626625.1 Roseburia sp. | reverse complement strand
GCTTTCTCATACCGCTTTACCAGTTCCCGCCTGCGTTCAAGAAAGCGGTCTATTTTTTTCATCTGACTGCAGCCTAAGGCACACTGGATATCTGTCATGCGGTAATTATAGCCTAACTCTAGCTGCTGGTAGAACCAGGGACCTTCGTTTCTGGTCATCAGGTTTTCATCTCTTGTGATGCCATGGCTTCGGAAAAGCACTAATTTTTCATAAAGCTGTTCGTCGTCTGTTACAATCATGCCGCCCTCTCCGGTGGTAATTGGTTTTACCGGATGGAAACTAAATGTGGTCATATCGGATAAAGCACCAACTTTTTTGCCTTTATACTCTGAGCCTAACGCATGGGCGCCGTCCTCAATGACGATTAGGTTATGTTCTTCTGCGATGGCATGTATGGCATCCATGTCACAGGGCTGCCCTGCTAAATGTACTGCTATGATGGCTTTCGTCCTGGCTGTAATTTTACGTTTGATGTCTTCCGGGTCAATGTTATAGGTTTTAGGGTCAACATCTGCAAATACAGGAGTGCCGCCGCAATAAAGCACGCAGTTGGACGATGCTGCGAAAGTAATGGGTGTGGTAATCACTTCGTCTCCTGCCCCGATTCCTGCTGCGAAACAGGCGGCGTGCAGTGCGGCTGTGCCGTTGGAGATTGCCACTGCATATTTTGCTCCCACATAATCTGCCACCATTTTTTCAAATTCTGCTATCTTAGGTCCTGTGGTGAGGTAATCGGATTTCAGTACCTCTATCACTGCCTGTATGTCATCCTCTTCTATGGTTTGTCTGCCGTATGGTATCATTGTCTTTTCACCTGACTGCATTGGTTTGCGCAATTCCTTTCTGCGAGTAGAATTTTTTGCTTTTACAATAATGGGCTGTTCAAAAATATAGTTGTCTTCTTTTTTATCGACATTTTGGGGTAAAAATAAAAGAGGTTGTCTGCCTGTTATTTTATTTCATCGCTCAAAATGTTTCTCTATGAAGCAATCTTTGGGCATCGACTTACCGGCGTTCTAACGCCAGACCAATCAGTCGATCCGCCTGATCCGCCATGAACAAAGGAATATTCAGAACATCGTCATCCAGCTTCAAATTATCCAGTGAAAACCGAACACGGAGTCTGACCTGCTCCGGAAATAATTCCTTAAACTTTTTCAGGCTTCTGCTGGTGGTATTTGCCTCGGACTTGACCTCTACAGGAAAAATATCGTTCTCCCTCTGAATCAGAAAATCAACTTCATAAGGAGGATTACTCTGACTCCAGTACCGGGGGACCACTTCAAACTGTGTGATTAAAGTCTGAAGTACAAAGTTCTCCGTTAATGCACCTTTAAACTCGGTAAAAAGGCGGTTTCCTTCCCCAAACGCCGTGGGTGCCAACTGCGCCAGCCGACGGAGCAGACCTACATCCACCAGGTAAATTTTAAATGCGGACAAATCATCGTAAGCAGCCATCGGCAAACCGGGCACCGTACTGCGGTAGATTTTATGCACCAGCCTGGCATCCACCAACCACTGCAAAGCATCCTCATATTCGCGAGCCCTTGCTCCCTCTTTGACAACCTTGTAGATGAACTTCTTATTCTCCCTTGCCAACTGAGACGGGATGGATTTCCAAATCATAGATATTTTCGGAAACTCACTGATGTTGGGATGTTTGGCAAAGTCACGCTCACAGGCACCGATAATTCCTGACAGAGCTTCCTGCATGGCAGAAACATCCCGTGCTTCCGTCCACATCAGCACCGGTTCCGGCATACCTCCGGTGACATAATACATCTTCAGTTTCTCATAGAGAGGATTAAAAAAAGCATCCGGAATCGGCGCAATGTTATCCACACTCTCCAAATACCCGGCGAGATTTTCGTCGCCATTGGCAAGCAGAAATTCTGTGAAAGTCATTGGATCAATCTGCATAAAGTTGACCTTTCCCACAGGGAAAGAAGATGGCTTCGCCAAGGCAATCCCCAGCAGAGAGCCGGCACAGGCAATGTGATACTGGGGTGCATTCTCGCAGAAATACTTCATTGAATTGATAACCTTAGGGCAGTCCTGTACCTCATCAAAGATAATAAGTGTCTTTTCCGGCACAATCTTCTGTCCACTGGCCAGCATTAAATTTTGCAGAATACGGTCTACATTCTTGGTAGTTTCAAAGAACTGTTTATACTCTTCATTTTCATCAAAATTAAAATACGCGGTATTTTCATAATAGCGTCTGCCAAATTCTTTGAGAATCCAAGTCTTCCCCACCT
>JAGAIK010000439.1 GCA_017626625.1 Roseburia sp. | reverse complement strand
GCCTACCTCCCGAAGTACGTCAATGTAATTTAAGTCCATCAGCCAGTCAGCGTTGTTTACCATCAGAGCCTTGCCGTCAGAAAAGTCAATGAAACGGCTCATCTGCTTCTTGAAGCAGTCACAGTTGTGCTGAATGGTTTCCGGTGTCATCATCTGGCGCATATCGGTACGCCCTGACGGGTCGCCAATCATGGCAGTACCGCCGCCGATTAAAGCAATCGGTTTGTTTCCCGCCATCTGGAGACGCTTCATTAAGCAAAGAGCCATAAAATGTCCTACATGAAGACTGTCTGCGGTAGGGTCAAAGCCGATGTAGAAAGTAGCTTTCCCGTTGTTGATTAAATCTTTGATTTCTTCTTCATCTGTTACCTGAGCGATAAGTCCTCTGGCAACTAATTCATCATATAAAGTCATAATAGATTCCTTTCTGCTATAAATAATTGTACGAAGAACGCTGTATTTTCGTGATTTAGTCCTGCGCCACGATTTCCTTGTAAAACTCAGAATAATCGGTACGTTTATTTTTGGTAAATTCGATGGCGGTTCTCGGATGCTGGTTTAAAAGTCCGGTCATCAGATACTGTAAATCATATCCCCAGACCACACCTTCCGCCTGAAGTTTGCGCATATGTTCCTCGATAAATTTAATCACCGGATAAACATTGTATTTCGGATTGCGCAGGAAGCCTAACAACAGTTCCATGGCGCAGTTTCCGGCGCCTCTTCCCATTGCCGCATAGGTGGCGTCTAAGTAATCCACGCCGTCTCCCACAGCCTCGATGGTATTTGCAAAGGCTAACTGCTGGTTGTTGTGGGCGTGAATGCCGACCTTTTTGCCGTATTTTGCAGCAAATTCCAGATAAACATCGGCGATGCGGGCAATCTGCTCCGGGTAAAGGGAACCGAAGCTGTCAACGATATAGAAAATATCCACAGGAGACTGTCAAAGGATATCAAGTGCTACCTGAAGGTCGCTTTCCTGTCCGTTGGAAATCGCCATGATATTGCAGCTTACTTCGTAGCCCTTGTTTTTGGCATCCTCAATCATGTCAACAGCGGCTGGGATTGTGTTAAGGTAAGTTGCTACGCGGATTAAGTCAATGGGACTGTCCGTCCGGTTTACAATATCATTTTTATAATCGCATCGGCCCACGTCCGCCATAACTGCGACTTTTACATCTTCGGATTTTTCACCTACAATGGCACGGATATCGTCATCCTTACAGAATTTCCATTTACCAAATTTGCTTTCGTCAAACATTTCCTTCGAAGCCTTGTAGCCAAATTCCATATAGTCCACCCCGGCTTTCCGGTTGGTCTGGTATAAAGCCTTAACAAATTCATCGGTGAAGAAAAAGTCGTTCACCAGTCCGCCGTCCCGTAAAGTTGCGTCCACGACTTTGATAGAAGAGCGGTAGTTCATAAGATTTGAGAGTTCTTTCATTTTAGTTCCCCTTTCTGATACTCATAACATAGCGGTAAATCGGGCAATAAAAAAATCCCCGTCCCAAAAAGGACGAGGATAAAACCCGTGTTACCACCTTTGTTCGCAAACAGCTTGCACTGCCTGCCTCTGCGAGTGTCCAACAACACTCCGGTGCGGATAACGTGCACCACTACGTCACAGCCTACTGAAATTTTATTGTTTCTAATAATGAATAAAATCGGTTCGGTGTAAAGCTCAGGGATGTATTCGTAATAAGTGTTCCATGCGCCTCTCATCAGCCGGCAGCTTTCTGTCTGGTCTTGCCTATTCTTACTTTTTCCCGTCAAAGCTGTTGTTTTCTATGAATTAACGATATTATAGATTCAAAGAAAAGCATTTGTCAAGAAAAATTTTTTCGTCAGTTTACAGCAGGAAACGCAGATATTTCGTCAAGATTTAGGGTTGACTTTGGCTGATTTAGTTGATACGCTTGGATTATAACTAAGGAGGGTGCACAATGAGGTATGTATCATTGAAGGATGCAAAACCGGGGATGCAACTGGCATATAGTCTTTACGACACCTATGGGCGTACTTTGGTTGGAGGGAACATCCGCCTGACGGCAGGATATATTGAAAAGTTGGAAGAGTATGGATTTGACGGTGTCTATATTGTGGATGCCTTATCCGAGGGAGTTGAGGTAGAGCCTGTGATTTCGCCGGAAACCCGTAATTCGGGTATGGAGTGCGTGCGGAGGTGTGACATTGACGGGTGCCGGGAGATTGCCAAAATTATGGTGTCGGAGTTACTGCAGAAGGGCTCGGTATCTTTGGATTTGATGGATTTGCGTTCCTATGATGATTATACCTATGCACATTCTGTCAATGTGGCAGCTATCTGCGGCGTTATCGGGATGGGGATGTATCTCAGTGAAAAGGCACTCACAGATTTGGTGCTCTCTGCCTTACTGCACGATTTGGGAAAAATATCGATTCCTGCTGAGATTTTAAAGAAGCCGGAAAGACTGACGCCGGAGGAATATCAGGTGATGAAGACGCATTCCACCAGGTCCTATGAGTTAATCAGCGAACGCTGGGATATTTCTGCCAAGGTAAAGACAGCCGTTTTATCCCACCATGAAAATGTGGACGGAAGCGGTTATCCCAGAGGGCTTGAGGGGAAGAAGCACACCCAGTTTACCCGGATTCTTCATGTGGCGGATGTGTATGACGCTCTGACATCGAAGCGTCCATATAAGAATCCGTATTCCCCACGGGAGGCGTCGGAGTATCTTATGGGAGGCTGCGGGACGCTGTTTGACAAGGAAACGGTGGAGCACCTTCTTACCTATGTGCCCCTTTACCCCAAGGGAATGAAGATTAAGCTGAATGACGGACGCAGCGGCATTGTCTATGAGAATGCGGGGGAGCATAATCTGCGTCCTCTGATACGTCTGTTCAGCGGAGATATGTTGGATTTGAATTATAAGGAAAACCTGAATGTTGTGATTGCTCCGCCGGAGTGGCAGGGAGAGGTTTCACAGGAGGAATTAGAGCGGCAGAGGGAGCAGATGATACAGCCTGTTTCCGGCATGGGAGGATGTGTCCATGGATAAAAAGGCAGTTCAGGCAATCGGAGTGGCGGTGGTTACGGGAATATTATTTTTGCAGGCGATGGTGGCAGGCGGTGTCGCCAGCGAGGAGATGGGAATGGTGATAAATTCCATGCGCAGCCTGCGGCGTTCGGATAATATCTGTTATGAGCTGACTTCCTTTACCAGAGGGGAAGAAACGGTTCAGAAAATATGGGCGGACCTTTTGTCGGAGCAGTGGGTGGAGGAGCTTTCCGCCCAGGATGAAGATGGCATGGTGGTGTCATGGGAACGCTATTTTGACGGAAGAAATGAATGGCTGAACGACGGGCAGAGCGGCTGGGATACGACGGATTCCGAAGGGGATATGCCGGGGTATACCACGCTGACCTATTTTCCTTTTGGTGTGGACGATATTGAGGAAACCATAACAGAGGAAATGGAGGACGGTGTAAAGCTGACTTTTACAGCTCCGGAGGAATTGCTTGAAAAGCGCAAGGAAGAGTTAGCGGAGCTGTTAGAAGCGGAGACCGGGGACAGCGCTATGCGGGAGATTTCCTATCAGCAGTATGCAGATACCCGGTTTGAAAATGTGACGGTAAGTTATGAGATAAGTGCAGCAGGCGAACTGCGGGAGGTGCAGTTTACCATGGACGTAACCCAGCCCCAGATGCTGTTAAAGGGCGGCGGCAAATATGAACTGGGGGAAGAAGAGACATATCAGATGGGATACACAGCCAGGGTGGAGATATTGAAGCTGAAATCAT
>JAGAIK010000438.1 GCA_017626625.1 Roseburia sp. | reverse complement strand
CGCTTCCTCGCACAGCACATCGCAGACAGCGCTGCCTAATCCGCCGATGACGGAATGCTCTTCCACGGTTACGACTTTTCCTGTCTTTAATGCGGATGCTACCACCAGTTCCCGGTCAATGGGCTTGATGGTGTGGATGTTGATGATTTCCGCGTGAATGCCGTCCGCTGCAAGCATCGCTTCCGCCTCCATGGCCTCTTTTACGCAAAGCCCGGTGGCAAAAATGCTGACATCGCTTCCCTCTTTTAAGACAATGCCTTTTCCGATTTCAAATTTATAGGTTGCCTCGTCATTAAACACAGGGACAGCGAGACGTCCGAAACGAAGATATACCGGGCCCACATGGTCATATGCCGCATGGACTGCCGCCCTTGCCTCCACATCATCCGCCGGATTTATCACAACCATTCCCGGAATGGTGCGCATTAAGGCAATATCCTCTAAGCACTGGTGGGTCGCTCCGTCCTCCCCCACAGAAATGCCTGCATGGGTAGCACCGATTTTTACATTCAAATGGGGATAACCGATGGAATTGCGCACCTGCTCAAAGTTTCTGCCTGCCGCAAACATGGCAAAGGAGCTGATAAACGGAACTTTTCCACAAGTGGCAAGCCCTGCTGCAATTCCTGTCATATTCGCCTCTGCAATGCCGATATCCCAGTGGCGCTCCGGGAAAGCCTTTTTGAAAATCCCGGTTTTGGTGGCTCCCGCAAGGTCTGCATCCAACACGATTAAATCCTCATGCTCTTTTCCCACTTCCACCAGCGCGTTGCCGTAACTGTCTCTGGTAGCAATCTTTAACGCTTTCGCATTTTCTTTTATTCCTGACATAATGCTTCCCCCACTTTCTCTAAATCTGCCATTGCAATCTCGTACTGCTCGTCATTGGGCGCTTTCCCGTGCCATTCTACGGCATTTTCCATAAAGGACACGCCTTTTCCCTTTAAGGTTTTTGCAATGATGGCGGTCGGTTTGCCCTTTGTCTCTCTAGCTTCCTGAAACGCTGCCCAAAGCTCGTCAAAATCATTTCCGTTGATGGTGATAGTATGGAAATTGAAGGCTTCAAACTTTTTGTCAATCGGATAGGGGGAGCATACCTCATCCACCGTACCGTCAATCTGAAGATTGTTGTTGTCCACAATCACCACCAGATTATCTAATTTGCGGAAACCTGCCCACATGGCAGCCTCCCAAATCTGTCCCTCCTGAATCTCGCCGTCCCCGCAGAGCGCATAGACACGATAATCCTTTTTGTCAAATTTTCCTGCCGCTGCCATTCCTGCCGCCACGGAAAGTCCCTGTCCCAAAGAACCGGAAGACATGTCCACTCCGGGAATGTGTTTCATATCCGGATGTCCCTGTAAGTAAGAACCGGTATGACGCAGCGTCACTAAATCCTCCTTCGGGAAAAATCCCCGCTCCGCCAACACCGAATAAAGCCCCGGCGCTGTATGTCCCTTAGATAAAACAAAGCGGTCACGGTCTGCCATTTTCGGATTTTTCGGGTCGATGTTCATTTCCTCAAAATACAGATACGTAAAAATATCTGCTGCGGAAAGGGAACCGCCGGGATGTCCCGCCTTTGCGCTGTGTACCGCGGTTACAATGCTTTTACGGACTTCATTGGCTGTTTTCTTAAGTTCCAGATTTGTCATAATGTGCCTGTTTCCTTTCTTGTTTTGTATCAATGAAGTGCAGCTCCTGGTGGAATGCACTTGATTTTTTGCAGTAAGTGTCGTTCCTGATGGAATGCACCTGATTTCCTTATAGCTCGGTTCTGCCCTCTAGGGCACGAAGCAATGTCACTTCGTCAATATATTCCAAATCGCCGCCCACCGGGACGCCGCTGGCGATTCTCGTCACCTTGATGCCGGTGGGTTTGATTAATTTGCTGATATACATCGCCGTGGTTTCTCCCTCTAAGCTGGAGTTGGTGGCAATGATAACCTCATCTACCTCCTGCTGCAGGCGCTGCATCAGCTCTTTCAGCTTAATGTCATTGGGTCCGATGCCAAGCATGGGGGAAATCGCTCCGTGAAGCACGTGATAGACGCCCTCGTATTTGCCTGTCTTTTCATAGGCTGCAAGGTCCCTGGTATTCTCCACCACCATGATGATTTTATGATTTCTTGCCTCGTTTCTGCAGATAGGACAAAGCTCT
>JAGAIK010000437.1 GCA_017626625.1 Roseburia sp. | reverse complement strand
GGCTGTTTTTATTTCTGATAAGCCTTACCGTGATATCCAACATTCAGGGAGAGAAGGGAATGCCAGAAACCGCAGATACGGAGGTGGCAGGAACGGAATCTTCCGAAAATTCATTTACGCCAGAATCAGATGAAAAAACAGTTATCACAAAAAACGAGATTGTAAGGGTCATGCAGCCGGAGAAGGAGCTTCCCGAGGAAAGCAGCATAGAACCGGAGAAGGAGCTTTCCGAAGAAAACAGCATAGAACCGGAAACGGAGTTTCCTGAGGAAAGCAGCATAGAGCCGGAAACGGAGTTTCCCGAGGAAAATGGCATAGAGCCGGAAACAGAAATCCCGCAGGAAAGCAGGGAAGAAGCGGTGGTGGAGGAAACCTGCCGGAATCGTTGGAATATTACTTTGACACAGGAGGAAACGGAGCTGTTAGCCAGAATTGTCTGGTTAGAGGCCCGTGGGGAGCCGGTGGAAGGTCAGCAGGCAGTGGTGGAAGTGGTGTTCAACCGAATGGCGTCCAGTTTATATCCCGACACCTTATATGGCGTCTTAAGCCAGAGCAATCCGGTACAGTTCTGCTCCTGGAAAAACAGGGAGTATGCGATGCCTACGGAGAAAGAATATCAGTCCATAAAAGATGTATTAGAGGGAAAAACAGCACTTTTAAGAAATGATACAATGTATTTTTCTACATTTCCATTAACAGACCATGTAGAACAGAAAATTGGAGGACATTATTTTTGCTATTAGGGGCGCAGCAGCGCCTCTTTTTTCTATCGTTGACAAACCGGAAAAACACGGTATGATATGTTAAGGAAATAAAATTTTCCGGGAAAATATCGACAGAAAAATTCAAAGAAAGCAGGAAACCTTTGTTATGATAGAAAACAGACAGGACGCAGAAAAAAAAGAAGAGTTTCTCACCCCTCAGGAGAAAATCGAAAAGAGTTTAAGGAAAAAATTTCATAAAAGCATCTTCAGCCGTTTCACCAAGGCGATTACCGTCTACGATATGATACAGGAAGGGGATAAAATCGCAGTCTGTATTTCCGGCGGCAAGGATTCCATGCTGTTGGCGAAGTGCTTTCAGGAACTACAGCGACACAGAAAAAAGAATTTCGATTTAACTTTTCTTGTAATGGACCCGGGGTATACGGCGGAGAACCGCAGGCGGATTGAAGAAAATGCGGCGCTTATGGGAATCCCCCTTACCATTTTTGAAACCGATATTTTTAATGCGGTGGTTGATATTGAGAAAAATCCCTGCTACCTGTGTGCCAGAATGCGGCGGGGGCATTTATACAGCAAGGCGAGGGAGTGCGGGTGCAATAAGATTGCCCTGGGGCACCATTATGATGACGTGATAGAGACGATTTTAATGGGAATGCTCTACGGGGCGCAGATACAGACCATGATGCCAAAACTCCACAGTACCAATTTTGAAGGAATGGAGCTGATACGCCCGCTGTATCTGGTGAGGGAGGAGGACATCAAGCACTGGCGGGATTACAATGAGTTGCATTTCCTGCAATGCGCCTGCCGCTTTACGGAGAACTGCGCGAACTGTAATGACAGCGGGGTGGCGCTCTCAAAACGCCAGGAGGTCAAGGAACTGATACGGGAGCTTTCTAAGGTGAACCCCTTTGTGGAGGCAAATATTTTTAAAAGTGTGGAAAATGTGAATTTGAACACGATTATCGCCTATAAGCAGGATGGAGTTGTGCATCATTTTTTAGACAGCTATGAAGAAAGGTAAATTAATTATGCACAATTTGGGAAAAATCCATTGAAAAAACGCAAAAAACTGTTATAATAAATAGTACTTTGGTAGTATTTAGTTGAGGACAGTAAAATGAGAGAGACACAGAATATGGAAAAAACGCAGAATTTACTTTTAGAGCGCATGAGCCACGAGCTTCGTACCCCTATGAATTCCATTATCGGATTGACTTATCTGAGTAAGGAGAATATTGACAATCCAAAGCAGGTGCTCGAAAACCTGGATAAAATCGAACGTTCCGTAAAATTTTTGCGTTCTTTTATGGATGATATTCTGAATTTGTCCCTTCTTGAGAGCGGCAGGGTGGCAGACGAGAAACGGGAGATTTCTTTTGTACAATTTTTAGAAGAACTGACTGGTCCGGTAAAAAGCATGGCGGAGGAAAAACAGCTTTTATTTTTTACGGAGCAGAGGGGAGCGTTAGGACAGAACTACTGCTTTGACGGAGATAAGTTAAAGGCAGCGTTAGCCAATATCATGGAGAATGCGGTAAAATTTACGCCTGCCGGAGGCAGGGTGGACTTTATTGCGGAGCTATTACAGGATAACTCAGGGAGCGGAAAATTCCGGTTTGAGGTAAGGGATACCGGTATTGGAATGTCAGAGGAATTTTTGCCGAAGATTTTTGAGCCTTTTGAACAGGAGGAAGAGGGAGGCACT
>JAGAIK010000436.1 GCA_017626625.1 Roseburia sp. | reverse complement strand
GGCTGCAGGGTTGCAGCCCCTTTTTTTCGGGAGCAGATTGGTAAGGAGGAAGGCATGAAAAAAGGACAGGTTATAGAGGGAATCATTGAGAGAGTGGACTTTCCGAATAAGGGAATTATCGTGACGGAAGAGGGAAAGCAGGTGGTGGTGAAAAACGGCATCAAAGGTCAGAAAGTAACCGCTGCCATCAATAAGGTGAGAAAGGGAAAATGTGAGGGAAGGCTGTTAGAGGTGTTAGAAAAGTCTTCCTTAGAGTTAGAGACACCGGGCTGCGTGCATTATGGCGTCTGCGGCGGCTGTGTGTTTCAGAGTCTGCCCTATGAGGAACAGCTTTCCATGAAGGCGGAGCAGGTGAAGAAGCTGATAGATGAAGTGATTTTGCCGGAAAATAAGGGGTATGAGTTTTTGGATATCAAAGAAAGCCCAAGACAGCAGGGATACCGCAATAAGATGGAGTTTTCATTTGGCGATGAGTATAAGGACGGTCCTCTGGCGCTTGGAATGCACAAACGGGGCAGTTTTTATGATATTGTGAATGTGCCGGAATGCCGGATTGTGGATGAGGATTTCCGCATGGTATTGCGGACCACATTGGAGTATTTTAAAGAGAAAAATATTTCTTATTATCACAAGCTGCGCCACAGCGGGTATCTGCGCCATCTTTTGGTGAGAAAAGGGGCGAGAACCGGGGAGCTTCTGGTGGATTTGGTGACAACTACGGAGTGTACCGCAGGGACTTTGGAAAGTGTGGAAAGGGTTCAGGAAGAAAGTCTGTTAGAGGGGTGGAAAGAGGCACTGCTGCAGCAGACTTATGAGGGAAAAATGACCGGCATTCTCCACACCAGAAATGACAGCGTGGCAGATGTGGTGAAAAATGAGGGGACAGAGATTTTGTATGGACAGGATTTCTTTTTTGAGGAACTGTTAGGGCTTAAGTTTAAGATTACGCCCTTCTCCTTTTTCCAGACCAATTCCCTTGGGGCGGAGGTGTTATACCAGACGGCGCGGGAGTTTATCGGGGATGCGTTAAGTGCGCCGGAGAAGGTTGTGTTTGACCTTTATTCCGGTACGGGAACCATTGCCCAGATGTTGTCTCCGGTGGCGAAGAAGGTGATTGGCGTGGAGATTGTGGAAGAAGCGGTGGAGGCTGCGCGGGAAAATGCGGCGCTGAACGGGTTACATAACTGTGAGTTTGTTGCCGGGGACGTGCTGAAGGTCATAGATACCATTGAGGATAAGCCGGATTATATTGTCCTTGACCCGCCGAGGGACGGGATTCACCCGAAGGCTTTGGAGAAGATTATCCGGTATGGGGTGCCTCAGATGGTGTATATTTCCTGCAAGCCCACCAGCTTAGCGAGGGATTTGGAAGTGCTGCAGGGAAGAGGGTATGAGGTGAAGAAGGTGTGCTGTGTGGATATGTTTCCGGCTACCGGGAATATAGAAACTGTGTGTTTGCTTTCCCTTAAAAATTAGGCGTTTAACATGGATGTTGGAGTGACCAAGGCACATTTGAACATCTTTGGGATTAGCGCCATTTCATGCTATTCATTTTCCATGGTTACGATATTCGCCACATCCCTTCCACCGTAAAAAATACGGATTACGGTAACGGTGCGGCTGTTATCATTCACAGTGTAGTACACAATAAAGTTATCTACGGGGACTTTGTACATTCCCATACTTTTCCACGGTTCGAGGTCTACAAGGGAATACCGGGACGGCATGAAATCCAGGGAACGGATTTCATGCCGTATACGGTTTACCTGTTTTTCGGCAGTTTCCGGAACCAAAAGGGTGAAAGCAATGTAAGCGTAGATTTCTTTCAAGTCGTCCATTGCTTCCGGGGAATAGACAACAGAATAGAAGGCGCTCATATTCCAAACTCCCGCGCAAGTTGGGCATCGACCTCATCTGCCGTATAGGTCCTGCCGGATTTTAAAGATTCCACGCCTTTGGTAAGTTCAGCATCCAGCTCGGTACGGCTCATGCCGCCGATGGCTGTTGGGTTTGTGCGTGGAAGATGCAGGTCAAGAGGCAGTCCTTTTGTAAGGACAATCTGACTGTAGAGCATCTGGATTGCGCTGGATGGAGAAATGCCGAGTTGGGCAAGGATGCTCTCGGCGTTTTCTTTTAGGTTTGTATCAATGCGTGCGTAAACTGCGGATGTATTTGCCATTTGTATCACACTCCTTTTTTCTTTAGCATACCTGATATTTTTAGCAAATGCAAGCAATCGCAAGCAAAATTTAAATAAAATTCATTTTGGACCCATACAATACGGAGCTGCTGGCACAGAAGCAGAGGCTTTTGGCGGATGCCATTAAGGAAACGAAGGAAAAGCCACCGTTTGGAAAGTTCTGGGTTAGACAATTTAATGAACATTTCCCTTGTTGAAACAACCACCAGAAATTGCCCCAGTAGGACACACCTTTTTGCACAGACCACAGCGGATACACTCCGGGTGGTTCGCATTCTGCACCGGATTGCAGCCCATGCTGCACACTTTTGAGCAGGCGCTGCAGTTGATGCACTTGTGTTCATCCACCCGGTATTTCAATACCGAAATCGGATTGAAAACGGAATAGATGGCGCCCAGCGGGCAGATGTATTTGCAGAAGGGGCGGTAAATCATCATGGAAAGCAGTATCGTGGCGACAAGCACCACATTTTTCCATGCGTACAGCCAGCCTAATGCGCTGTGGAGGGATTTGTTCAGCAGAACAAGCGGGATGCCGCCCTCTAGCGTGCCCACCGGACAGATAAGCTTGCAGAAGTAGGGCGCGCCCTGTCCTAACACATCCACCAAAAACATCGGAAGTAAAATGACAAAGACAACCAGAATGACATATTTCAGTTTGCGTAGCAGCTTGTCGCCCCGGAAGGTCTTGAGCTTTTTCGGGAACGGAATTTTGTGCAGTAAATCCTGTATCAGTCCAAAGGGGCACAGCCACCCGCAGACAAACCGTCCCACCAGCGCGCCAATAAATACTAAAAATCCAGCCACATAAAAGGCAAATTTAAAATTCCAGCTTCCAATGACGGCCTGCATTGCCCCGATAGGGCAGGCACCCACGGCGCCGGGGCAGGAATAACAGTTCATGCCCGGCACGCAGAGATTTTTCAAGCGGCCTTTATAGATTTTGCCCTGAACAAAACCGATAAGATAGCTGTTGGTTAAAAGCGCCCAAAGCGCCTGTATTCTATGTCGGGACCATTCGCCCGTTTGTTTTTTGGTACGTTTCTTCTTATCCAATTCCAATACACTCCAAACAGATACGGACAGCCTTTGCAAACACCGTTGCCATCTCGCCGCGCCGGATGCCGTATTCCATCATGATAAGACCAAGCACTGCCACACCTGCGCCAAACCAGCGCGATGATGTAAGACGGCGCATATTAACTGTTCTCCTTTAAGCTGGCAAGCTCATTTTCCACAATGGAAAGCCAGTCCTCCAGACTTCTGCTTCCACTGTAGGTTTCTCCGACAATATTGCCGTTTTTATCTACGAAGAAGGTTTCCGGGAACCCCTCAATTCCGGTGAGCCGTCCGTTCATGTAGGTGCTGTCCGGCAGCAGTACCGGATAAGTTACACCCGTGCGCTCTACCAACGTCTGCGCCCGTTCCAAATCGCTTTGGACAATCTCGCCCTTTTCATTCAGTACATCTAACACCACGCCGGCGACACCTACGCCGTTGTCTTTCATCTGCTGGTAAAGTTGTTCTAAATCAGGCATTTCCTCCACGCAGGGCGTACACCATGTAGTAAAAATGTTTACCAGCGTAAGGTCATAATCCTGAAACATCTCTTTATTAAAAGAAGTTCCAAACACATCCTGCGTGTCAAAATCACCGGTTGACGTACCGGAAACACTCTCTGTCGGAGTAGAGGGGACTTTTTCCGCTTCCGTGGAGACCGGCTGACTGTCAGCGGTGGTAGTCTGGTTTTGGGATGCTCCGGAAGGTTCGCTGGAAGAACAGCCGGACAGCATCATCATGCACAGAGCGCCGGATAAAAGAATGGCGCTGATTTTTGTTCCTTTTTTTCTCATAGCAAAATAGCTCCTTTTCGTTTGATGGGGTTATTGTAGCATAGCCCGTATAAAATCTTTGTTAAGAACGCCGGATATTTTAAAATAAATTTAAAGGAAGCTGATTTGTGTTATACTATAGGTGTTTCAGTGTGATATGAGGCAAGGAGGTAAGATAAATGCGTTTACTGGTAATAGAAGACGAACCGGCATTGTGTCAGTCTATTGCGGAGGGGCTGCGGTTAGACGGCTACGAGGTGGATGCCTGCCGCGATGGGGCGGAAGGCTTCGAACTGTGCCGAATGGAAAATTATGACCTGATTTTGTTAGACTTAAACCTTCCCGGTATGGATGGCATGGAGATACTGCGGCGTTTGCGGGCTGAAGATACGGAAACCTGCGTTCTGATTTTATCCGCCAGAGGACAGATAAAAGATAAGGTGGGAGGACTGGATGCAGGGGCTAACGATTATCTTACCAAACCCTTTCATTTTGAAGAATTAGAGGCACGCATCCGCAGTCTGACCCGGCGGAAGTTCATTCAGGAAGATGTCCGGCTGATGTGCGGAGAGGTTTCCTTTGATACCAAATCCCGGGAGGCGTATGCCAAAGAGGAACCGCTGCACCTGACACGAAAGGAAGCCGCTCTTTTGGAGTATCTGCTGCTTCATCAGGGTGAGGTAATCAGTCAGGAGGAAATGCTAGAGCACCTCTGGGACAGCAGCGTAGACAGTTTCAGCAATTCCATACGGGTGCATGTTTCTTCCCTGCGAAAGAAACTCCGGGCGGTGCTCGGATATGACCCGATACAGAATAAAGTGGGACAGGGGTATCGGATAGGAGGAACACCGTTATGAAAAAATTATCCTTACAATGGCGCTTAACGCTGATGGCGGCGGGGCTGATGGCGGCGGCCTGCCTGCTGTTAAACGCATTCATCAGCAGCTCTGCTATCATGCGTATCAACGAAATAGAAACTTATATGATTGAAGTAGCGCCTAATGGACAGGACGCATTTCTGCTGGATACGGCAAGCCTGTATCCTAATTTGCAGGAGCAAATCCAAAAGACGACGGAAGCTTTTGGCATCCAGAGTATTCTTGCTACCGCAGCGGTGATATTGCTTGCCGGAGCTTTTACTTATTTTCTGGCAGGAAGGGCGTTAGCTCCCCTTAGGCAGTTCAGCGGGCGTATCGAGAAAATTCAGGCACAGAATTTATCAGAACTACTTGAAATTCCCGGTACGGACGATGAAGTTGCAAAGCTGACCCGCTCCTTTAACGGGATGTTAGAACGGCTGGACAATGCGTTTCGGGTGCAGCGCCAGTTTTCCGCCAATGCAGCCCATGAACTGCGTACTCCGTTAGCGGTCATGCGGACCAACCTCGATGTATTGAAAAAGCGGAAGAATCCAACTGCCGGGGAATATGCAGAGACGCTTCAAAGCGTGTCGGAGCAGACGGAACGGCTGTCTCATCTGGTGAAAATGCTGTTGGAGATGACCGAACTAGAGACGGCTCCGCGCAATGACCGCGTGTGCTTATCGGCACTGATTGAGGAAGTTATCTGCGATTTGGCGCAGGTTGCAGACGAAAAAAAGGTAACGCTCTGTCAGGAACCCGGAAATGCAGAGGTGACAGGCAGCGACCAGCTTCTCTACCGGGCGGTGTATAACCTTGTGGAAAACGCTATCAAGTAT
This sequence comes from Roseburia sp., assembly GCA_017626625.1. GTDB lineage: Bacteria > Bacillota > Clostridia > Lachnospirales > Lachnospiraceae > Roseburia. The sequence continues at coordinate 3,326 of JAGAIK010000436.1, read as the reverse complement.
AACCGTCCCAACGGAAGCGTGACCGTGGGGGTGCATAGGGAAGATGGCTGTGCGTTGCTTCGTGTGGAAGATACGGGAATTGGGATTGCCGAAGAAAACCAGACGGACATTTTTGAACCCTTCGTGCGGGTGGATAAATCCCGAAGCCGGGCGATGGGTGGGGCAGGACTTGGTCTTGCCCTGGTACGGGATATCGCAAAAAAGCATGGCGGCAGCGTGCGGGTAGTAAAAAGTTCTGATAGGGGGACTGTAATTGAGATGAAGTTTCCTTACTGTGTGAAAAGAGACGAAAGCAAAGCATAAAAAAATGGAAGCAACGGGGCTCGAACCCGTGACCTCTCGCGTGTGAGGCGAACGCTCATCCCGGCTGAGCTATGCTTCCATAACAATCATTATAGCACCAGAAAATGGAAAATCAAGAGGAAACAGAGAAAAAATGGAGCATACGGGATTCGAACCCGTGACCTTAACAATGCGAATGTTACGCGCTCCCAACTGCGCTAATGCCCCATAAGGACAGTATAGCACCTTTAGAAAGAAAATCCAATAGAAGATTGCCTGATTTTTCACAAATTTTTGTTGACATTTTTATTGACATAGATATCTGAGACAGTATACTAGCTTATGAAAACAGAAAGCACGGAGGAAAAAGATGAAAAGTGTATTGATAAAAGATACCACGAAGGAGGAGCGCATTGCCCTCATCAAAGAATGGATACCGGACGATGACGGTTTGCAGGACTGCGAGATTGATTTGTGGGAAATGTACCGGGATTACATCAACGGAGAGCGGGAGATAGCGGAAATTAACGCAGCATTCCAGACCGAATATTGTGAAGAGTGACGATGTGTCCGGCACAGTTTAGCGAAAGGAGAAACGATTATGACATTACAGCAGGTACAGGGATTTTCCGTGGGAACGGAGGCAGTGCTCTACTGGGAAAAACCAAGGCAGTTGCCGCAAAATTGCTGTTATCAGATTTTTCAGGACGGAAAGTTGGCGGGAAGTTCGGATAAGACCCATTACACCGTAGAAAACCTTATCCCCGGAAAATCCTATGAATATGTCGTGCGGATTGTGACACCGTCGGGGGAGAGCCTGGCAGAATATCTGCCCGTCACCCTGACCGTATCGGAGGAAAAGAAAAAAATAGATGTCACCCAGTCACCTTATTTTGCGAAAGGTGACGGAAAAACCTTAAATACGGCGGCATTACAGCAGGCATTTGACGACTGTGGGGAGAGCGAATTGGTCTTTCTTCCGCCTGGTGTTTATCTCACCGGGGCGCTGCGTATGCACAGCAATATGGAGCTTTATTTAGCGGAGGGTGCAGTGCTGCAGGGAACGGATTGCGTGGAGGATTATCTGCCGAGAATTTGGAGCCGTTTCGAAGGCATCGAGCAGGAGTGCTACAGCAGTGTGCTGAATTTAGGAGAATTAGACCACAAGGGCGGCTATAGCTGTCAGAATGTGGTTATCCGCGGAAAAGGAACCATTGCCAGCGGCGGCAGGGTCTTAGCGGAGCGGGTGATTGCCTCGGAGCGGGAACGGCTGAAAACTTATCTGGAAGAGTTAGGGGACAGGATTTCGGAGTGTGAAAAGCCGGAAACCATACCCGGCAGGGTGCGCCCCCGGCTTATCAACATGAGCAATGCAAAGGACGTGATACTGTCCGGAATCACCTTCCGAAACGGTGCAAGCTGGAATGTCCATATGATTTACAGTGAACACATTGTCACCTGCGGCTGTAAATTTTATTCGGAGGACGTGTGGAACGGGGACGGCTGGGACCCGGATTCCTCTTCGGACTGTACGATTTTTGACTGTGTGTTTTATACTGGGGATGACGGGATTGCCATCAAATCCGGCAAAAATCCAGAGGGGAATCTCATTGCCCGGAAAACTTCCCATATCCGTATTTTTGACTGTAAAAGCGCTTTCGGGCATGGCATTACCATCGGCAGTGAGATATCCGGCGGAATTGAGGATGTGGCAATCTGGGATTGTGACATGAGCCGTTCCATGTGCGGCATTGAAATCAAGGGAACGAAAAAGAGGGGCGGTTATGTGAGAAATGTTCAGGTCTACGACTGTGCCGCCGCCAGAATTATGTTTCATTCTGTGGGGTATAACGATGACGGAATCGGTGCCGAAAAGCCGCCTGTTTTTGAAAACTGCTGTTTTGAAAATATCCGGGTGTCCGGGGAATATTTAGATCATGACGGTGAGTGGCATTCCGGGGATGCCATTGAGCTTTGCGGCTTTGACGAGCCGGGGCATGAATTAAAGGACGTGGTATTCCGGGATATTTATCTGCGGGGCAGGGAAGCGGGAGTCAGGCAGAACCTTTCTTTGCAGTACTGTGAAAATGTGAGCTTTGAGCGGTTCCACTGTTCTTAGAAGCTGTTACGGGCATCGCCTCTTTCTTCTGCTTTGCCAATGAACAGGAATGCTGCGGAGTTTCACTCAATAGCAACGGGACAAGATACTATTGCCCTGGCAGGAAAAATCCTGTCATATCCACGCCCTCTAAAGTCAGTAGCGCTGTCTTTACCTCAAGACCTCCCGCATATCCCGTGAGGCTGCCGCTTTTTCCCACCACCCGGTGGCAGGGAATGAGAATGTCGATGGGGTTGTGCCCCACGGCGCCGCCTACTGCCTGGGCTGCCGCTCTTTTTCCGGTGGCGGCTTCTAACTGTCTGGCAATCGCCCCGTAGGTGGTGGTTTCCCCGTAGGGGATAGTTAAGAGAATGTCCCAGACCAGATGTTGGAAAGGGCTGCCGGAAGGCGCCAGCGGGATATCCATCCTGGGATTTTCACCGCGAAAATAACAGTCCAGCCACTGTGTTGTTTGCAGAAAGACCGGGAGCCGGGCGGGGGAAGTCATTTTCCCGGAAAAACGACTGCTGGAAGGAGCTTGCGGTGAAGCGTTTTCGGCGGCAAAATCAATGGTGGAAGAAGCTTGCGGTGGAGTGTTTCCGGCGGCAAAATGACTGTTGGAAGGAGCTTGCGGTGAAGCAGTTCCGGCAGAAAAATCCGGCGCATATTTCCCGTGCTCCGTCCAAAGCCCGGTGAGGCTGGTTCCGTCACTGGTTAAAGTCAAAGCTCCCACGGGGGAGGCGTAAGTGGTATAGTAAATCCTTTCTTTCATAGCAATTCTCTGCCTTTCAAAAAATTTTCTCTTTTCTCCGGATAAGTAGTATAATACCATGGAATAGAAAGAGATTGCAATCTGCTGATATCAGTTATCGATAGCCTCTTTTGACACCCTAATCTTAAAAATAAAGCAGAAGGAGAACTATCCATGGGAAAAAAGGAAGGAAAG
>JAGAIK010000435.1 GCA_017626625.1 Roseburia sp. | reverse complement strand
GTCTGCGTCATCATTCCCAACCTCACAAGAAACCAGCGCCCCTACGCCTTTGTAGAAAATGTCATCACCGACGAAGCCTACAGAAAACGGGGACTTGCCACCGCCTGTTTAAACTTCGCCAAAGAGCTGGCGCAAGCAGAAAACTGCTATAAAATGATGCTTCTGACAGGCTCGAAAAAGGAGAGCACCTTACATTTTTACGAGCAGGCAGGCTACAACAGAAACGATAAGACCGCCTTCATTCAATGGCTGTAAAACGTGTGCCGGAAAGGACATTATATGAAATTATTATACGCAACAGGAAATCCCGCAAAACTATCTGCCATGCAGAGCCATTTAAAAGACCAAGGGATAGAGCTTACCGGATTAAAGGATATAAAAATGCAAATCCCGGAAATTGAAGAAGACGGAAAAACCCCCTTGGAAAATGCCAGAAAGAAAGCTTCAGGTTATTATGAAGCCTTCCACATACCGCTATTCTCCTGCGATTCCGGGCTTTACATAGACGAATTGCCAGAGGATTTGCAGCCGGGCGTCCACGTGAGAAACGTAGGCGGAAAATGTTTATCCGATGAGGAAATGCTTGCCTATTACGCTGGGCTTGCGGAAAAATACGGCGATTTAACCGCCAGATACCGCAACGCCATTTGCCTGGTGTTAGACGAAAACCACATTTGCGCAGCCATGGAAGAAAATATGGCAAGCGAACCCTTTCTCATTACTTCCAAACCCCACAAGGACGGAATCAGAAAGAAGGGCTTCCCCTTAGACTGCCTTTCCTTAGACAGAAAAACGGGAATGTATTATTACGACAGACCACAGGAGGAATTAGAGCAGATTGCAGTGGAGGACGGTTTTCTGGAATTTTTTAAGAAACATCTTCCTGGGAAGAAAGCCAAATGAAACAGGAAAGACTTTCCCGGAACGGAAGTCAGACGAAACAGTACGGGAAAGATAACAGAGAGCGGGGAAAAGAGGGAGGATACAGATGGAAAGGAAAATCCGTTTTATTATCGTAGGCTCCGGCTGGCGTTCCATGTACTATGTGCGGATTGCCAAAGCTCTGCCGGAGAAGTTTGAACTCTGCGCCATGCTCTGCCGGACTCAGGAAAAAGCAGAGCGTATAGCAGCAGAACAGGGCATACACACCACCACCTCCGTCCGGGAATGCCGCAGCCTTTCGCCGGATTTCGCGGTGGTGGCAGTGAATAAGGATTCTATTTCCGAGGTCAGTGCCCAGTGGTTAGAATACGGATTCGCAGTGCTCTGTGAAACACCCGCCGCCTTAGAACTGCCGCAGCTGGAAAAATTGTGGAGGCTGCATGAGGCAGGAGGAAAATTGGCGGCAGCGGAGCAGTATATCAGATACCCCAGATATCAGGCAATGCTTACCGTCTTAAAAACAGGGCTCCTTGGCTCGGCGGACTGCCTGAACATTTCCCTGGCACATGAATACCACGGGGCAAGCCTAATGCGGGCACTTTTACAGGAGCAGATGACACCCTTTCTCGTGACGGGAAAAACCTACCGTTTTCCCACCACAGAAACCTTAAGCCGTTATGAGCGTTTTACAGACGGGAGGGTGGCGGAAAAAAGCCGGACAGCGGCTGTTTTTGAGTTTGCGGACGGGAAAGTGGCGTTTTATGACTTTGATTCGGAACAGTACCGCTCGCCCATCCGGAAAAATTTTGTGAAATTACAGGGAAGCCGGGGCGAAATGAAGGATGAGGTATTTTATTATTTAGATGAGAAAAATGAGCCGCAGTGCAGCAGGCTTCAGTTAGAGAGCAGAACCATAGTTACCCCGGAGCAAAATCCGAATTTCCATGAAGTTGAGGAAATTACAGGGATTACCTTTGAGGGAACATGCGTATATCAGCCGAAATTCGGGTTGTGCGGACTGTCGGAGGACGAAACCGCCATGGCAGAGGTAATGGCGGATATGGCAGACTATGCCAGAGGGGAGAAGTCGCCTGCCTACCTCTTAAAAGATGCCTTACAGGATGCTTATATGGCGATTCTGTTAAGGAAAGCGGTAAACACTGAAAGAACCGTAAGGAGTGAGGAGCAGATATGGCAGACATCAGAAAAACTATGAGAGGCGGAGCGCAGGTATGGTAAACGCCGGAAAAACCATAAGGAGCGAGGAACAGATATGGCAGAAAAAGTAAGGATGGCGCTGATTGGCGTCGGCGCAATGGGAAAAAAATATGCGGAAATGATTACAGCCGGACAGGTCAAAGGAATGAGCCTTACAGCGGTGGTAATCAGGCGTCCGGAATTGCAGGAGTGGGGCAGAAATCTCACCAACACAGACGGAACAAAACCAAAGATTTGTGCAGATACGGAAACCCTGTTTTCCTCCTGCGCAGAAGAATATGACGCAGTGTTAATCGTAACGCCCCATAAAACCCACCCGGCGCTGGCGGAGCAGGCGTTTGCCCTGGGGAAACATGTGATGTGCGATAAGCCTGCCGGAATTTCCATCGGACAGGCGGTTAAGATGAGTAAAGCCGCAGGAGGGGCAGGGAAGATTTACGGCATGATGTTCCACCAGAGGTTATACCCGAAATACCGGAAAATAAAGGAATTGATAGACGGCGGAGAGTTAGGGCAGTTAAGCCGCATTATGCTGGTAAATACCAGATATTTCAGGACCGCCCATTATCACGCTTCCGGCAGTTGGCGCAGCAGTTGGAACGGCGAGGGCGGCGGAGCGCTGATTAATCAGGGACAACATATTTTAGATATCTGGCAATGGCTGTTTGGAATGCCGGAAAAATTATATGCGGACATTCCTTTCGGAAAATACAATGAATTTAAGGTGGAGGATGAGGCGACGATTCAAATGCGCTATCCCAATAACCTGACGGCAGTCTTTATGCTGACCACCGGGGAGGCAGTCTGGGAGGAGCGGTTAGAGATTGTGGGGACAAAAGGGAAAATCCTCTTAGAGGACGACACGCTGCATATCTGGCGCTATTCTATGGACAGCAGGGAATATATGAAAACAGAGACGGTAAATTCCAGGGAAAATCTTAAAGTGGAGGAAGAAATCCTTACCTTTGAAAAATCACAGGAACCCTACCCGCAGATGTTAGACAATTTTGCTCAGGCGGTGCAGGAGAACAACGAAACGCTTTTGATGGCGCCGGGAAAAGAAGCGGCAAATCCGTTGATGCTGACGAATGCTGCATATTATTCCGCCTGGACGGGGGAAGCAGTGACACTGCCCTTAAGCCCGGAGAAATATGAGAAAGCCCTAGAGGCACAGATGGAAAAAGAAAGAGAAAAGTAAAGGAGGCGGCAGGGAAACATGGGAACATTTCAGGTAGAATTAAAGAAAGTAGTGGATGATAGTTATGAAATCGAAGTGGGATTCGGATTGCAGCAGGCGCTGATTTCCGACCTTAAAGGCGGTCTTGTGAAAGGCATTACGAAATTTGCGGTTATCACAGATTCCATAGTGAAGGAATTATACGCAGAGCCTGTTTTAGAATTGTTACAGGCAAACGGATATCAGGCAGATTTGTTTGTGTTTGAAGCGGGGGAGAAAAGCAAGACCCGGAAAACCAAGGAAGAGATAGAGGACGCCATGCTGGAAATGGGCTACCGCAGGGACTGCTGTATCATTGCAGTGGGCGGCGGCGTGGTAACGGATTTGGCAGGCTTTGTGGCGGGAACCTATGGCAGGGGAGTGCCCTTTATCAATTATGCCACCACTTTGCTGGCGGCAGCGGATGCCTCCGTTGGAGGAAAGACGGCGGTGGATACGCCCCTTGCCACCAATCTGATTGGAATTTTCAATCAGCCAGAGAAAGTATATTTAGACATTGCAGCCTGGAAAACCCTGCCCCAAAGACAGATTTCCAGCGGTCTGGCGGAAACCATCAAACACGCCTGTCTTGCCAGCCGGGAATTTTTTGATTACCTGAAAGAGCATATGGAAGATATCCTTCAGGTGGAAAAAGAAGCCTGTGAGAAAATCGCAGAATGGAATTGCCGGGTAAAATATGAGGTAGTAATGAAGGATGAACGGGAAAGCGGGCTGCGGGAGGCGCTGAATCTGGGGCATACAGTGGGGAGAGCGATAGAGACGGTCAGCGATTATCGTCTGCTTCACGGTGAGGCAGTGGCAATCGGTCTGGTGGCAGAGGTGCGCCTCGCCGAAAAAATGGGTTATGTAACGGCAAAAGAGCGGGAAGAGGTGATTTCCCTTCTGAAAAGGGCTGGGCTACCGACTTCCATACCGGATGACATAGACTGCGAAGCCCTGGTGAAAAAATTGTACACAGATAAGAAAGTGAAAAACGGAAAACTGCGTTTTGTGCTGCAAAAAGGCATTGGAGCAGTTGTGGAGTTTGAAGAAGGAGTGTTTGCCACACCCATCGAAGAAGAGACAGCGCGGGAAATCATTTTTGCCTGCCGCTAAGAATTGCTGGAGAAATCAACCTTGGGGAGTGGGAAGGAGAAATCATGATACTAAGTGCCAGTAGGCGTACCGACATTCCGAATTATTATTCCGACTGGTTTTATCAGCGTATCAAAGAGGGATATTGCTATGTCAGAAATCCTGTGAATGCCCATCAGATTAGTAAAATCAGCCTGTCGCCGGAGGTTGTGGACTGCATTGTTTTCTGGACGAAGAACCCGGCGCCTATGATGGCGCGTCTGCCGGAATTAAAGGATTACCGGTATTATTTTCAGTTTACCCTGACGGGTTATGG
>JAGAIK010000434.1 GCA_017626625.1 Roseburia sp. | reverse complement strand
TTTCTTCCTGAAATCCCTGAATTTTTTCTTTCAGGCGGTAATAGGTAAATGTTCCGGTACACAAAAGCTCTCCGTTATCATTGGTAAGCAGCACCTCATAAACTCCCACTTTGCCGCCCTGCCGCACCGCTTTTGCCTCACAGTACACGTATTCCGTATCTTTTATGGGAAGCAGATAATTCAGGCTTCCGTTTACTGTTGTGGTATAATTCCCGTAGGTTGCCGCCGCAATCCCTGCGAGCGTGTCCGCTAACGCATAAGAGCAGCCGCCGTGCATACCGCCATAAATATTGGTATATTCTGTTTTCAGCGGCGCACGCCCCTTCGCATATCCTTCTCCTGTCTCTAAAAGTTCCATTCCTAAAAGTTTAGAAAAGGGATTTCTCTCTGTAATATGAAATAATTCTTTTTTTAAGCTCATAATTCCTCCGTTTCCCGCCTAAGCTCTGCCGCTCTCCCTGGTGAAACTTCAGCGCCCCCGCCTATTCCGTTTACTTTTCTGGCAATGGCGTATTCCGTTTCGGAAATCTGCTGTTTTTCCATAAATTCCCGCTCCTCTTTTTCTGTTGCAGCCTCCCGCAGCTTCTCCACTGTATCCGCCGTTTTTCCATAACGCAGCGTCAGCCTGTTCAAAAAACGGTAAAATTCTATTAATTCAAAAAAATCCGTGGTTTTCTCCAGACGGCTGTGCCCCGTCTGCTTTTCCTCCCACTCTAAGCTGCTGATTGCCTGCATGGCAAGGCGGCATTCCCGGTTGATATCCGATACCTCCATGAGAATATCCGGTCGCTTCTTATAAAATTCCCAAAAACAGGCTTTTGCCCCGGCAATATCTTTTTCCCGGAAAAATTCTGCAATCTGCTGTTTTAACTCTCTTGTCTCCGCCTTCTCGCTGATTAGTCCCACCTTAGCTTCTTTTACCCGAATGCCATTGGTGGTGACCCAGACATAAAGGAGAAATTCAGAGAAAAACCCGAAGAGCCGCTTCTGATACCCGTCATATCCTGTCATATCAATCCGCTTCTGGGCTTCAAACAGCAGTGGGAACAAAAACTCCATGTAACTGTCATAAAGAGGTTTTGCCATCACAAACATATTGCCGAAATAAGTCTGTTTTCCGTGCACCAGACGGATATAATTGTCATAATACTGCGGTGACAGCTCTTTTATGACCTCCCCCAACACATCTAAATCCTTCGCATTGTGCCTGTCATCAAAAGCCTCGTAATAGCTATATTCCAGTGTCAGCAGCTTGGTCGTTACCATGTCGTATTCTTTCAGCAGCGCTAACAACTCTGCTTCCGTATACAGTTCTTCCCTTTCATTTACCAGATAACGTCTGTAATGGGCACAACCCACGTAATCGGAATGCTTATCGTTTTTCCATACCCAGTAATGACCTGTCAGCTCGCTGTAATAGGGATTCTGCTCGGAAATATTATCTCCTTCATTGTCGGAAAGATACCCTAAATTTTCATGCAGGGCGCTGCCCACCTGTAACGGCTGATAAAGCTTATCCGGAGGTGGTGTAAAGGGTTTGTGGGTCATGGTATATATGGTCATGGACATTTTTATTTCCTCCTCTCGAAAAAATACTCTGAAGGCGTCTGCACTGTTTTTCCATTTTCCTTTGCATATTCCAGCAGCAGTTCGTTTTCCCTGTCCCAGACACCGAAGTTTTCCCGGCAGCAAATGACGTTTCTGCATTTATTTATCTGCTTTTTTGCTTCTTTCACCCGGTTCTCGCTGATTTTTTCAAAGGGCTCTTCCGCAATGACCGCTGCCGCAAGCGCCTTCGCCACCGGATAATCCACATCATTTTCAAATAAAATCCCCGCTGCAAAAGCTACGCCCGCCCGCTGTAATCTGCGATATACCGCCTTTCCGCTGCCACCGCCTGCGATGACAAAAACCTCCGGTTCCCCCTCCGGCGGCTCTAACTCCGAATTGCCGCTGTTCTCATCAAAGCTTCCGGCTGTCATATGAAACAGGTTTCCTATATAGCCCGGCACAAAAATTTCCTCCGGGGTACCGAATTTCTCAACCCGATGATTTCCCACACATAAAATTTTATCGGAAATCCGCTCCGCCAAATCCAGTTCATGCAGAGACATAATGACGGAAAGATGATTCCGCCGCGCCATCTGCTGTAACGTGGACAAAAACTCCAATTTATATTTTATATCCAGATAAGAGGTTGGCTCATCTAAAAGAAGCACCTTTGGCTGCTGGGCAATGGCTCTTGCCAACAGTACCCGCTGTCTCTGACCGTCGCTGATTTTAGTGAAGTCCCTGTTTTTTAACTCCTCCACCTGCACCAGCGCCATGGCTTCCGCCACCGCCCCTTCATCCTCTTTCGACAAAATGCCGAATTTCCCGGTATAGGGATAACGCCCCGTTGCCACCACATCCTCGCAGCTCATCATCTCCGTGTGCAGGCGCTCCGTAAACACCACGGCTAATTCCTTTGCCAGCTCCGCCTGCCCGATTTCCCGCAGTTCCCTCTGTCCGAGAAATGCCGTTCCCGCAACGGGGGCGAGCTGCCCTGCAATGCTTTTTAATATCGTAGATTTCCCCGCACCGTTCGCTCCGATTAAAGTGAGAATCTCCCCTTTTTCTATCCCAAAACTGATATTCTTTATCACAGGCTTTCCCTGGTAGCCCACAGCCAGCCCTTCCACCCTGAAATAATAATCCGCCATAGTTCCTCCGTTCCTTCCTTAACGCTCCCCGCTCTTGCGCCGCAACAAAACCACAATGACCACAGGTGCGCCAAACACCGCCGTCACCGTGCTGATACTCAGTTCCGTGGGCGCAAAAATCGTGCGTGCCAGCAAGTCACAGAACAGGCAGAAGGTTCCTCCCCCAAGAAAGCAGGCAGGTATCATGACAATCGGCTTTGCCGTGCCAAACAACTGTTTCACCAGATGGGGCACCGCTATCCCCACAAAGGAAACCGGACCTGCAAAAGCGGTGATACATGCCGCCAGAATGCTTGAGAGCAGCACCAGTTCCACCTTCAGCCTGCCCACATTTACTCCCATGGTCTTTGCATAGCCCTCTCCCATCTGAAATGCCCCGATGGGCTTTGCCAGAAAAAATACCAGTACGGACGCTGCCAGTACCACCACCGCCATGACATACACATTTTCCCAAGAGATGCCGGAAAAGCTGCCCTTCGACCAGTTATGTAAATTTACAATATCCGCATCCTCCGCAAAGGTCACCACAAAATCCGTCACCGCCGAACCGATATAGCCAATCATCACTCCGCTGACAATGAGCATAGACATTTTGTCCACTGCCCTTGACATTAAAAGCACAAAGCCCATGGAGAGAAATGCCCCCACAAAAGCCGCCAGTATCAGTGCCGCCGAGCTGACTCTCACGGAATTTCCCAGAAAAAACACCATCACCAGCGCCACCACCAGCTTTGCCCCGGAGGAAATGCCAAGGACAAAGGGTCCTGCGATGGGATTGTGGAAAAAGGTCTGCAACAGATACCCCGACAGTCCCAGCGCTCCCCCTAAAATCGCCGCAGCCAACGCCCTCGGCAGCCGTATCTGCATCAGAATGTTCCGCTCCGTCTCCCCGATGTCCTGTCCGGCAAAATTCTTAAGGACATCCGAAAAAGGAACCGAAACGCTTCCAATGCAGACATTTAATCCCAGGAGCACCAGAAGCAGGACTGCCAGCACCCCATAAGCCGCAAAATACCGTATTCTTTTTTGCCCCGCTATTCCAGCGGATAAAGATACTCCATGTCCTCCGTTTCCCCCGTCAGCATGGAATGTATGTCCTTCGTCAGGCTTCCGATTGCCATGGATTCCTGATATAAATTTTTTGTGGTACAAAAGACGTCTCCTTCCTGCACTGCCTTAAAATCTGCCAGCAGGCTGCTCTTCCCTAAAAGTTCCTCTATGGTACGGATTTCACCGTCAATGCTGCTGTTGTAAATCAGGTAATCCGCATCCTTTGCCGCCGCATAAAATTCCTCCATCTGCATGGTAACAGAGGAAGATTTGCCCTCGGAACCGCCTAATTCATCAAAAATATAGGTTCCTCCCGCAAGCTCTATCATTTTCGGCACATAGTCCGTGGATTTCCGCACGTTCACTGCTCCATTGGTGGTGATAAAGAAAAACGCCACTGTTTTTCCGGTTTTCTCTTCCGCAGACGCTTCCTGCAAATCCGCCTCCTGCGCTAAAAACAGTTCCTGCGCCTGTTCCTCTTTTCCAAGGAGCGCACCGTACAGCTTAATCCATTCCACCCGCCCTAAAGGATGGCTCTCATAGCTGGAATAATCAATAAATACCGGAATGCCAAACGCTTCTAACTTTTCGCTGACCTCCGGCGCATGGGAAATCATGGTATTTTCCACCGCCAGACGGCAGCCTTCCGATAAAATCAGCTCATAATCCGGCGCACTGTATTTCCCCGCATACAGGATATCCCCCCGCTCCATGGCTTCCTTCGCCTCTTCCATATACCAGCCGGAGCTTTCCGTACCCGAAAGGCGCACCGCATCCAACGCCTCTAAGGAACACACCATATCCATGGCGGCGGTTGCCACCAGATAAATATGGTCTAAGGGCTGCTGCAAGGCTACGATATCCTCATCTAATTCTGCCGGGATTTCTTCTCCCTCCGGCACTATCAAAAAACGGCTCCCGTCTGATATGGATATCAGCCTGTAGCCGTCATTATATTCGTCGATTGCAAATTGTTCTGCATAGGTCAATTCCATTCTGTCCAGAAACGTAAGCTCCGGACTGATATCTTCATCTGTCTCTATCCGGACTTCCTCCGGTATGTTTTCACCGGAAGAAGCCTCCTTTGCCCCGTTATTGCTGCTGCAGCCCGTTATCGCTGCAGCTCCTGCTATCACCCCCGCCAAAACAGGGATTATTACTTTTCTCATTCTCATTTTGCCGCTTTCCTTTTTCTCACCAAAGCCAGACTTCCCACTGCCAAAAGCAAAACTGCTGCCACTGCGGCAATTCCCGTCGTTCCCCCGTCTTCCTCTTCAATACTGTCGGTATGGAAGGTCAGGGTATACTCGATTTCATGAGGTGTTGACATTGCCACAGTATCCGCTGTCACCGGCATTTCCCCGTCAAACAGCAGAACGGGAATTTCAAAGGTGGAATTTCCCTCCTTATTCACCGGAAGATATTTCTCACCGTTTACTATCATGTAATCATAATTCGGGCTGCTCCAGACAATCACTGCCGTTGCCTTCTTTTCTGAAACCTTCAGGGTTGCGGGAGATTCTACCGTAGCCTTGCCGCTGCCCCCTGCCAGATCCACATTAATTTTATAAGTTCCGTCTGCAAGGTCAGTTTCTACCTGCTCTAAATACAGTTCTGCTTCCCCGGAAGCATCCTCTGCGGGAAGCTCTATCAGCAGCGCCTCCTTTGGCAGGGTGGCGGCGTCAAAGCAAATCTGATGGTCATACCATTTTTCCTTCCGCTTGCTAAACCCGGTGCATTCCAGCTCCTTGTTTAATGCCTCCACGGAGATTTCATAGGTATAGGCTCCCTCTGCGTCCTCCTTGTATTCTGCGTAGGCGCTCTCATCTGCGGCAACCGCTTCTTCCCCGGTTCCCATGAAAAGCCGCAGGTAACCCTTTCCTCCAAGAGTAATGACGGCGCTCATCTCACCATCTGCAACGGTTAATTCCGCTTTTTCAATACGGAACATAGAGGAACTTGACTCCACTTCAATGGAATAGGTTCCGTCTGCAATATCTTTCCCGTAAACAGGGACCATGCCCTCTGTTCCAACCTCCTGCGCCGGAGCTTTTTCGTCGTCGCCCGCCACTAAATCAGAACTTTCCTTTTCTGTACTTTCCGTCACTTCTGCTCCATAAGAATTTACCGGTGCTGTCACCACACCGGTAAAAAGAGTAAGAAGTGTTATGTAGGTTAAAATTCTATTTTTCACAACAACTCTCCATTATTCTGCCAGGCTGTCCACTGCCGCCCTGGTATGTTCTACATAAATCTGCTGAATCGCCTCATTCTGTCCGAGCCCCTCTAACAGGCACTCCACTTCAAATCCTTCGCTTTCAAAAACACTCTTCCAGGAATCTTCCTCGTCCCCTGCCATATCGTTATTGGCATGGTCTCCTGCTACCACCATTAAAGGCTCTAACACGACCTTCTTGTAGGTTCCTTTTTCTTTCACTGCCGCAAGCACATCCTCTAAGGAAGGCTCTGCCTCTACTGTACCAATGAAATAGTTTTCAAAACCTGCTGCTGTTATTTTTTCCTGTAATTTTGCATAAACGGCATTGGAATCCGCCTCTGTTCCGTGACCCATAAAGCAGACAGCCGTCTCCCCGTCATCATAAGAAGCGGTGTGCTCTGTAATGGCGCTTACCACTGCATCAAAATCTGCGTCGCTGGTCAATAACGGTTCTGCCAATGCAATCTGATTAAATTTATCTTCATAATCCTTTAAAGCGTCTGCGAGGTCTGTATACTCATACCCGTTCATTAAATGTGTGGGCTGCACCACTAAGGTTTCAATACCGTCTGCCACTGCTCTGTCTAACGCTTCCTCCACATTATCAATTTCAAGTCCGTCACGCTCTTTTAATTTATCAATGATAATCTGGCTGGTAAATGCCCTGCGCACTTCATACTCCGGGAACGCATCTGCAATGGCATTTTCAATCGCGCCGATGGTAGCGTCCCTGCTGTCATTATAGCTTGTTCCGAAGCTAACAACTAAAATTGCCTGATTTCCTGCCACTGTTTCCTCCTCCGCAGCCGTCTCTTCCATTTCTGCTGTCTCCGTGGTGTCCGCTGCCTCTGTCTCTGTGGAAGCCGATGTTCCGTTTTCCCCGGTGTCTGCCGATGCGCTCTGCACTTCCTGCTGGCCCGCCTCTCCTGCGGTTTCACTGTTGTTTCCGCAGCCTGCAACGAAACATGCTCCCACCATAAGAGCTGTGATTAATACGGTTAGTCTCTTTTTCATAAGTTCCTTTTCCTCCATGTTCTGATGCCTCCGGCATCTGTGTGATAGGAATATGCCGGAAAACAACAGTGTTCCCGCCATGGAAAAGAGTACACAAAAAAGACCTGCACTGCTTTACTGTTTCACGCATTCAGATAATTTTTCCGTAATATCAAGGAGACCTTTACCAAAATGGGTAAAGGTCTCCCGTATAATATTCTGCGCAGCAAATCCTTGCAAACATTTTACACGTACAACCAATTACTCGTGGCCCGGAACTGTCAGTTCCCGTACAACAGTCAGGCAGGTCTCCTGGCTTATAGTTCATCGCATCTGCCATCTTCCCGGTTTCCCAGTGATATTTCGGCTTCGCTCCCTAAATACAGTGACGAGTTCGTACAGGATTCGCACCTGTTTCCCTTTTCACCAGACCCAGATAAAAAATATGTCTTATCTTGTCTGACACCTGCTGTTACATATTCAACTGCGTATTACCATAACACACTTTGTCCTATTGTGCAAGGAGATTTCTTACAAAACCATCACCAGCGTTCCCGCCGTAATAAGAACTGCCCCAACCAGTGATTTTGCCGTAAACTCCTCATGCAGGAATACAAACGCCAGCACCAGCGTAATCACCACACTGAGTTTATCAATCGGCACCACCTTTGATGCGTCCCCCATCTGCAATGCCTTATAATAGCAAAGCCACGATGCGCCTGTGGCAAGCCCGGACAAAATCAGAAACAGCCAGCTTTTTTTGGTAATGGAAGAAATCCCGCCCTGAGCATTGGTAAGAAAAACCATTCCCCATGCCATCGCCAACACCACCACGGTACGGATTGCCGTAGCCAGATTGGAATTTACGCCGTCAATTCCCACCTTCGCCAGAATGGAAGTCAGTGCCGCAAACACCGCCGATAAAATTGCAAATACAAACCACATGAAACATGCCTCCCTCTACATTAACATTTCATCTTTCAGCACTTCTAATTTTACTCCATTCTATATCGGTTGTATACAAAATATTACACTATTCCCAAATTTCCGTCATTTTCTTAAATCACCATGTCCCATAGCCAGGAAGAAATATAGGGCTGTGCAAAAAACATCACCAGCAGGGTACTCCCTAGCAACACCGCCAGTTCGCAGCATCTCCCGCTTACCGCCGTATCTGTCTTGGTTTTCTTTAAAATTACCCTTGCAACATAATATCCCAGAATTGCCCCAAGGGTATTGGTAATTAAATCGTCCACATCCGTGAGGCGGTAAGTAAATATCTGGGACAGTTCAATGGCAAGGGAGAGCGCAAATCCAAATACCGCCGTCCGTTTGAAACTCCAAAACTCCTTCCAGATGACCGGAAGCAAAAAACCAAGGGGCAGAAACATCAAAATATTTAATACCGTATTTTTCATATACCCAAGAGGTCCATTGACAATATCCACAACAGGTATCAGGTTAAACTGCGGTTCTATCCTGATGTACTTAATATTGGGAATCCCCACCACCGAAAATACCGCTGCCAGATACAAGGCAAAAATTATCATCCATATGTTCCGGTGCCACGAAACCGGTTTCCACAAAGTTATCTGAAAGGTCACTATTACCGGAAGTAAAATTACCGCTGCCGGAAGCACATCCATTGCAATACCCACTAATCGAAACATGATATTCCTCCTTCCCTGAATGAAAGACAGCATTTCCAGGTCTTTTTCTGTATCAGGTGTTTTTAGAATATCATATAAATTTTTAAGATAATAGAATGGTACGGCTTAAGATTTTATGAAGCCGCAGACCTTCCCCCTCCTGTCACAACTAAAAAGGCAGGCTGTCATGTCATTTTTTCCATGTCCTGAATATTTTATATTCTTTCAAATCCTTTCAGCGCCTCTGATAACCCGTTTAGTTCTTCTCTCATAGAATCTACCTTTTTACTAAAATCTGCCGCTTTTAATATGATATTTTCATTCTTCTTTTTTAGCGCATTTTCATTCTCCTGTGACATTCTGTATCTTGCGTTTGCTTCATTGAGCTGCAACAGAATTTTTTCTCTTTCTTCTTCCAGTTTTCTTTTTTCCTGCAGTAATTTTTCCTGGTTTCCCTCTAGTTTCTGTACTTTCTCTTCCAGCTCTTTTTTGCCGTTAAAAGACACCTGGCTTTCCCGAATCCAGCCCCCGGCAGTAATCTGCTTTTTGATGCTGTTTAAGCTTCCTAAAACGTTTGCTTTCAGTTCATCTTTATTAGAATAAAATTTTACTAATCTGCCCTTCTGTACCTTTTCCCGGAATTTTTCTAACGCCTCTCTTTTTTCCTCATCAAGCTCCACCTTACTCCTTGTCAGATTATTAATGTCTTTGTACTGGAATGCCAATATCGGTTTTCCCGAAGCAAGGGCATAATTAAATTCCATTTCCGTATAGCTCATGCGGTTCCCGTTCTCATCTCTGCCGACAGTGCCGTATTTTCCCGCAATCACAACCAGATAAATATCCGCTTTATCGATAACTCTTTTTATAAATTCCCACTGTTCCAGATTGGAGGCAGGAAACATTTCCATACCTACCGGCATACAGTCGCATTCTAACACCGCCTGGGTAATCTCTTTTCTTTCCTCTATCAAATCTTCGTAGGTTGAACTTACAAATACGTCGAATCTTCTTTCCATTTCGTCTCCTTCCGGCTTGGATTTCCTGTATTCCTTTATCCGGGTGATTTCCGATACACTGTGGGTAGTTTTCCCCTCGCTCACTATTCCGTTCTGCCTCTCTTCTTCAAAAAGGACTTGTCTTACCTGTTCTGCCAGAAGATAACACATTCTTACATTAGATGAGCGGCGCAGACAATTCTTTACTTTCGATTTGCTCATGCCTGTAAAGTCATATTCATCGGGATATCCTTTCAGCCTGGCAATTTCTCTATTAGAAAAGTAACGGATGGCATCTCCTTTCACTAGTACAGGATATCTTAACCCTATATAAACTGTTTCTGACTTCTGATAACCATTTCTTTCCCAGTCATAAATACCGTCACCCACATAATCTAAATATTTCATTTGCCCCATTTCCCAACGAAAATCCTCCGTCTCCCCGTCAAGAATTTCCTCCCATGAAATGGCTTCCTTTTCCCTGTTGCCATAAAAAAATTCAAATTCTGTCTTTTTTTTTGCAGCCTACTATATACAGACGTTTTCCCCTCACAGGCAGCCCCGTTATATCTTGCGTTCTCAGAGTTTGTATATAAATTTTATATCCATGGTTATCGCACAATTCTCCCAGTTCTTCCATTGCTTCCAGTTTTCTGCCCACACTATAACCTTCCAGCGCTTCTATACAAAACACTTCCGGTAAATATTTTTTTATATACTCAAAATAAGTTTTTTTAACATAATCCATATATTTTGTTATAGAACCACGAAGCAATGGAAGCCTTCCCACTAATACCGAAGCCTCAGGCAATTCCATATAAGCTTCCTCTGACAATTTACATATCTGAATATTCCACTTATCCTGTAAATTTTTCTCTGCAATCCATATGCTTTCTTCATTCGGCACAACATCACACAGCACTTTAAATCCCGCACTCTGATATGCGTATGCCATTCCTCCAAGTTCATCATTTAGCACCACTACCGTTTTTTCCATATATTTTCTCCACAATCCCAATCCTACTATTTCCGGCTCTTCCGCTTCAAATTATCTTTCTCTCCATCCTTCCTGTGCCCCTCTGGCTCCGTGCTTTTACTTCCCGCTCTTCTGCCTCAAAATATGTTACACTTCCTCCTTCCTGTACTGTCTTATCTCAGCCTTTCTATCTCCCGCTTCTTTTTCTCTAAAATGCTTATTATCTCCGCTGTTTTTTGTGCCACCTTCAAATCTCTTTCATCCACATTCATAAGATTAATCGTACATGCGCTCTCTAACTTTTCACAAAAATCATCTAACATCTGCAGCACATTCTCCTGAAGCCTGATTTCTGTATCGCTATCCTCCGCAGAATTTACTAATTGATACTTCCCTCTGGCAACCCCTGCATATTTTCCCTTACTGTTTTGCACCAGGCTGCGGATTGCACCGGAATACATACCCTCTGTGAAATCCTCATAATGAGAAGAATGTCCCTCTACATACTCTTTTATCTCCTGAATAGAATGCACTTTCCCATCCTCTAACAACTGCTCCATAAAGTACCTTAATTCTTCCGCATTAGAAGAAAATTTAATGACAGACAACTGCGTTTCTCCTCCTACCCTTGCTTTTTCCTTTATTCTATCCTATTGTTTAAAGTTTGTCAACGTTTAATCGTTTAACCGAACTACACATTTTGTTCCGATAAGGGAACAATAAATAGGGAAGTTTCATAAGTCCATTGAAACTTCCCTACTATCATTACCCCATTTCTTCTATTGTAAATTTTCTATTTTTTCCGCAAAATATCCAGACTGTGGTTTGTCGCCCCAATCAAATCCTGCCGCTCACAGGTGGCAAAATGAAATTTGAGCCAGTAGTCAAACATTTTATCATCCAGTCCGTCAATATAAGAACGCAGATAACTGGCAGCTCCGTCCGTAGCAATTAACTTTTCCCGTGTGACAGGCAAATCTTTCGTCAGTGCAAAAATATCCTCCACCCGCACCATCTCAAATAAATCCTCCGGTTTTGAAACGCAGTGGAAATCCTCTGTCAGCATTCCCCTCTCAAGACATCTCTCCAGGGAACCGTTTAAGAATACCTCCTGAATCACCACCATCTCATTCATACAGTAGGCAGCCAGAATATACCCCCCTGACTTTGTCACCCTCACCGCTTCCCGCAATGCCTGTTTTTTATCCTCCTCACTGCAAAGATGATACATCGGTCCTAACACCAGAGTCACGTCAAAGCTGTTATCCCCATAGCGGGATAAATCCAGTGCGTTGCCCTGCACTGCCCGGATGTTTTCAGTTCCATCCAGTTTTCCAAGAAGAATCTTTAAATTGTGCTTTGTCAACTCCACCGCATCCACAGAATAGCCTTCCTTCGCCAGCGTTACACTGTACCGTCCGGTTCCTGCTCCTGCCTCTAAAATTTTTTTCTTCTTATCCCCGCCTAAAATATCATGAATATACTTCATGGTGGTAAGATATTCCACCTGCCCGTGACGGGACAGAAGTCTGCCCTCCTCATCATAACTGCTGTAATAATTTTCTAAATAGTCCATTTTTTCTCCCTTCCTGCCAAATCATACCTTTATTTTTCCCGCTCTAACAAATACAATTTTCCCGGCTTATTCTCTCCCCATCTGGTGGGGAATACAATGTCGCGGTAATAATGAAAGCCACTCTTTTCCGTCTCCAGGGTTGTCCTGCTGATATCAACAACTGCATCCATAACCAAATCCTCCTTCTTAAAAATAGGTACAAAAAAACCTTATCAGCATCCTGTTTCTCTGATGTCTGATAAGGTCCAAAAAGCGTATGAAAAATCCGGAGATTCCTATTCCCCAGACAGGAGCTCCTTCCTGAGACACTTCACGCTTGTTCCAACAGACATCTTTCCCCACGGCTGCATTCCATCAAATCCTGCCGGGACACTCTGTGCTGTTGACTCAAACCCGAAAAACTGTCTCATATGG
>JAGAIK010000433.1 GCA_017626625.1 Roseburia sp. | reverse complement strand
TAAACTCGGTCCAGGCACCCTTGCGGCACACAAGAGCTTTTACTTAGGGCTGCTCCATTCCTGACCTGACCCGGTTCGTAAATTCCTGTTGCGCAAGACCCAAACTTCAACGCCACTTATGAAGGGCAGCTCCACCGTTTGAAAGCCTCTGTTTGATATCACCCCAGCTATAGCGGATTGCTGGTACAGGGTACCGCTGACACCCCGGCTGCTCGGAGATTTTAGTATAGCTTATCTGACGCAGGATTGTCAATACTTTGCGCCTTATTTGCCTTCTTTTTTTCCCGAAGTTTCCGGAAAAATGCAGACAGCATTTCGGAGCACTCTTCCCCCAGCACTCCGGTTTCCAGTTCCACCTGATGATTAAACTCCGCCATCTGCAGCAGATTGAGCACCGAGCCCGCACACCCCGCCTTGGGATTCATGCTGCCGATGACCACCTTTTTCATGCGGCTCTGCACAATGGCTCCGGCGCACATCTGACAGGGCTCTAAGGTGACATACATGGTGCAGTCCTCTAGCCGCCAGTCCCCGGTTTTTTTGCTGGCTTTTTTTATGGCGGCAAGCTCCGCATGTGCCAGCGTATTGCCCTCCGTATTTCTCCGGTTATAGCCTCTGGCAATGATTTTATCATTCTGCACAATCACGCAGCCGATAGGGACTTCCTCTAAGGCATACGCCTTTTTCGCCTGCCGGATTGCCTCTTTCATATATTTTTCTTCCCTCGTCATGGACAGTTTCTCCAAAATGTTATACTATAAATAGAACTTATTTATTGTAACTTAAGTTGTCCCGTTTGTCGAGAACGGAGGACAAAACTTACGAGGTGTGACTTATGTTTCAACGACCTTCCATGAATTTTGAATATGAAACAGAACGTTTGATTTTAAGGCTTCCCTCCATGGATTTCCTGCGGGAGCTGTTAGATTTTCAGATGCGCAACCGGGAACTGTTTGAAAAGTACGAACCCGCCAGACCGGACAATTTTTACACCCTGGCGTACCAGCAGTCCGTCTTGAAATGTGAATTGAAGTTAGCGTTAAAACAGCAGACCGTCCGTTTTTATGTATTTTCCAAAAAATATCCGCAGAAAATCATCGGAACCGTCTGCCTCCACAACCTTATGCCCGCCCCCTATTCCTGCGCGGAGGTGGGTTATAAATTCGATGCGGCATACCAGCGCCAGGGCTTTGCCACCGAGGCGTTGGCACAGGTTCTTGCCGTAGGCTTCGGCAGCCTGCAGCTCCACCGGATTTTCGCCCGGGTTATGCCGGAAAACACCCCCTCCATCCGGCTCTTAGAGCGCCTCGGCTTCGTCTGTGAGGGGATGGAGCAGGAATGTCTTTTGATTCAGGGAAAATGGACCAATCACCTGCGCTACGCACGCCTGTGCCCTGCCCTGTAACCCCGGCAGCCTCCGCGGCACTGCCGTTATTCTTCTATCATACGGCACCAGTAGCCAAAGTGGTTTTCCACCGGCTCCGGCAGAAATTCCGGGAACCCGAAAATCGCCGCCATGACCCGCTCCTGATTCTGGTAAACTCCCGGAACGCCGATAAACCAGCGCTCTTCCCCGACTTCTCCCACCACTAAATAGCGGTAATTGAAAAAGCCATGAAGGAGGAAACTGTTATTTCCAAGATACCAGTACCTTCGGGGCAGTTCCCGGATATCCTTTAATTCTATTTTTACACAGCAGATTTCTTCTTCCCGGTATAAAACAAATTTCTCGTGGTTCGCCTTTAAGTTCTCCCAAATCTGCTGCCAGTTGTAGCGTGGGAAAATGTTGCGCATGGGGATTTCTGTGGCGGCGAGGTTTTCTTCTTCTGCTTCTTCTAAATTATTGGGCGGTTCCTGGGAAGAAGTAGTTTGTTCGACGGTGTCCTGCTGCCGGGATAATGTTTGCTGCTCGGCGGACTGCTGGCGGAGTTCCGG
>JAGAIK010000038.1 GCA_017626625.1 Roseburia sp. | reverse complement strand
TCCCAAAGTTTTGACAATATCGGATGCCGTGATGGTCTGAGCTTTTTTCTCAACCGTAATGGTAATTATTTTTTTTGCAACTTTGTATGAAGCCGTTTCAGATGCTCTAATAGTAATATGCGCTGTTCCTGCTCCGGTAATCGTTACTGTTCCGGTCAAATCTACCTTTGCCACTGCTTCATTATCTGAAATATACCGCAATGTACCATCCCCATCTGTGACTGCACCAATAGAAAATATACTATCTCCATACGATTTCGTAATGGCATCGTTTGCAGTAATTGTCTGTATATTTTTTGCTCCAATATAACTACATTTTATACTATTCTCTGTCGCATAAGTTTCTGCGTAAGAACCTTTTACACAAAAAACCGTTAGATTAGGACTGCACCAATCAAGTGCAGCCTTTCCTATGCTCGTTACACTGTCTGGTATTGTAATATTTCGCAACACTTCGCAACGATAAAATGCCCCCGCTTCTATGCTTTGCACACTTGTTGGTATTGTGATATCTGTAAAGCCATTGTAATAAAATGCAGAATCACCTATACTTTGCACGCTGTCTGGTATTGTGATATCTGTTAAAGCAAGGCACCTCGAAACAGCATACTCTCCTATGACTTCCACACTATCTGGTATAATTAATTCACCTGCTTTTCCACCCGGACATCGTATCAATGTTCTCTTATTTTTATCATATAATATCCCATTTTCTGATGTATAAGTTGGATTTTTTTCTGACACATTTATTTCTGTTAAACTGTAACAATGCCCAAAAGCATATTTTCCAATCTTTTCTACACTGTCTGGCATTGTTACACTGTTTAAAACATCACAGCCCATAAAAGCTGTCTCTCCTAAACATTCCACATTGTCTGGTATAATTAATTCTCCTGTTTTTCCACCCGGACATTGTATTAATGTTCTCTTGTTTTTATCATATAATATCCCATTTTCTGATGTATAGTTTACATTTCCTTCTGAAACATTTATTGCTATTAAGCTATCACAAAAATAAAAAGCGCCATTTCCAATACTTGTTACACTGCCCGGGATTGTTATGCTCGTTAAACTACCACAAGCACCAAAAGCAACATATCCTATACTCGTTACACCAGCCGGAATTGTTATGCTTGTTAAGCTATCGCAATCAG
Source organism: Roseburia sp. (assembly GCA_017626625.1). Classification (GTDB taxonomy): domain Bacteria; phylum Bacillota; class Clostridia; order Lachnospirales; family Lachnospiraceae; genus Roseburia. The sequence goes on along the minus strand of JAGAIK010000038.1, from coordinate 2,189 downwards.
AAAAAGCATAATCTCCTATACTCGTTACACCGACTGGAATTGTTATGCTCGTCAAACTACTGCACGAACCAAAAGCATAGTCTCCTATACTCGTCACACCGGCTGGAATTGTTATGCTCGTCAAGCCACTGCAATGTTCAAAAGCATAATTTCCTATACTCGTCACACCGGCTGGAATTGTTATACTGGTTACTTTACTAGAACAAGCAAAAGCAGACCAACCAATACTCGTCACCCCATCCGGTATCGTTACATCTCCCCCGTCACCAGTATAATCCGTCAACACCCCATTTTCAATCACAAACCCATTCGCATCCGCCTCAGCACTCTTTACATCTTCCTCTGACGTTACCGCTTCTTCCGCATCCTCCTGCCTCTCAGTCTCCTCAGTCATCACCACCTGCTCCGTCTGAACATCTTCCGGCACTTCCGCCCCCATAACTCCTGCCGGGCTGATACTGCCAACCAAAAGTACCGCTGTCAGAATCCCTGCCAGCAATTTTTTTCTTCTCATAAACATTTCCTCACTTTCTTCCGTAAAATAAAAATCCCTATAAGCAAATTATCATTCATTCTTGCGGCATTTTCAACCAATCTAGCCAAATTACATCACCTGTTTCGTGCCCCCTGCCTACAAAAAAAGACCGCATAGCATTTCTGCTACACAGTCTCTTTCTAAAATCCTTAATCTTCAATTTTCACCTTACAAAAGTTAACTCGCCAGGCTTATTCCTAAATCCCCACAAAACCAGCAAGCTGCTTTCCCCCATCAACTACTCGTCCCAGTTATGATAAACTTCCTGCACATCGTCATCCTCATCCAGCAAATCCAGGATACGGTTAATGTTCGTCAAATCCTCCTCCGCAGTCAGCTCCACATAATTCTGCGGTATCATCGTCACTTCCGCCTGCGCCATGGCAACCTTCTGTTCCTCTAACGCACTTCTGACTGCCTCAAAATCCTCCGGCGTCGTCAATACCTCAAAGCTGTCCTCCTCCTCGGAGAAATCCTCTGCTCCTGCGTCAAGGGCTATCATCATCAAATCGTCTGCCTCCATCTCGCAGTCCTCCTTGGCGATGATAATCTGACCTTTCTCTTCAAACATATAAGACACGCAGCCCTGAGTACCGATGCTTCCGTGACCTTTGGTGAAAGCGTTTCTCACATTTGCTGCGGTACGGTTCTTGTTGTCGGTTAAGCATTTTACAATGATAGCGGTTCCGCTGGGACCATAGCCTTCGTATGTACAATACTCGTAATTGACATTGCCGCCCTCTCCGGCTGCCTTTTTGATACCTCGCTCAATGGTGTCGTTAGGCATGTTGTTGGATTTTGCCTTTGCGATTACCCGTGCCAGCTTAAAGTTGTTTGCCGGGTCTGGTCCGCCCTCTTTAACTGCCACCGCAATCTCCCTGCCGATGATGGTAAAGATTTTTCCTTTAGCAGCATCGTTTTTCTCTTTCTTATGTTTAATATTGGCAAATTTTGAATGTCCTGACATAACCTCTTCCTCTTTTCCAAATTATTTTTCAAAATTTATGATTTTCTGCTCAAAAATACGATTTATTTTATCACTTTTTCCTTATTCCTGCAAGTCCCCACTTGGAAAGAACAGCAAAATTCCCATTCCACGCACGCTAAAAAACTACAAACAACTAATATACAGTGTCCTTATGGGAAATATGAGCGAAACAGTGCACTAACTGCTTTCTTCCTTGTGGTCATCGCTTTCCTCTGCGCTGTTTTCCTCCGGAAGCTTTGTCACCTTTACGGTGCGTATCATTTTATTTTCCACGGAAAGGATTTCAAAAAGATATCCGTACGCCGTGGTAGAGAACACCTCGTCCTCATTTGGGATTTTATCAATCAGGGATATGAGGAAACCGTTTAAGGTTTCAAAATCATCTTCCTTTGCGACCTCTTCCCCGATATCTAAGGCTTCTAACACATCCTCAAACTCTGCCATGCCGTCCATGCGGAAACTTCCGTCCTGCAGCCGGACAATCATCTGCTGTTCCTCGTCATGCTCGTCCTCGATATTTCCCACGATTTCCTCTAAAATATCCTCCATGGTGACAATACCGGAGGTCTGTCCGTATTCGTCCACCACGATGGTCATGTGGCTTTTGGCATTCTGCATCATGGCAAATAATACATTAATATTTCTTGTTTCAGGAATAAAATCCAC
>JAGAIK010000432.1 GCA_017626625.1 Roseburia sp. | reverse complement strand
TGAACCATAATATGTACCACAATTCCATTGTGCAGGAAAATATAGAAAAATTAAAACGGCATGGTTATGAAATCATCGACCCGGTATGCGGTATGCTTGCCAATGGGGATACGGGAGACGGGAAACTGCCGTCGGAGGAAACCCTTGTGGAATATGTGGTAAGGGAGCTTGCCTTTGAGAAGGACATGCAGGGTATGAAAGTCTTAGTGACGGCAGGACCCACACGGGAGGCAATCGACCCGGTACGTTTTATCACCAACCATTCCACCGGAAAAATGGGCTATGCTATTGCAAAGATGGCGATGCTGCGGGGGGCAGAGGTCACTTTAGTCAGCGGTCCCACAGCCATAGACCCCCCCATGTTTGTGGAGGTGGTTCCGGTGGTATCGGCGGAGGATATGTACCAGGCGGTGATGAAGCAGGCAGAGGGAATGGATTTTATTATCAAGGCGGCTGCGGTGGCAGACTACCGTCCGGCAGAGACAGCCAGTGAGAAGATAAAAAAATCCGATACCCAGACCCAGTTGAATTTGGAGCGGACAACGGATATTCTAGGAGAACTGGGACAACGGAAAGGTGATACCGTACTCTGCGGTTTTTCCATGGAAACGGAACATATGCTGGAAAATTCCAGAAAAAAATTAGAAAAGAAAAATTTAGATATGATTGCCGCAAATAACCTGAAGCAGGAGGGGGCAGGCTTTGGAACCAATACAAACATACTGACGCTGATAACCGGCGACAGTGAGCGGCAGTTGGAAATGATGAGCAAGGAAGAGGCGGCAAATTGCCTGCTTGACGAATTACTAAAAATCAAAAGGAGACGGCAGTAATCCGGGGGGATTGGCTGCCGGGGAGAAGCGATGGAGACAATAAAAGTACAGAAGAACCAGATTATTGCAAAACAAAATGAGAAGGTAAAAGCCTGGTATTTGATTTTGGAAGGCTCTGTGGTGCAGAGAAATTCTTATGCTAGGGTAGTGTTAGAGAAGGACGGTATCGTCGGTGTTTCGGAGAGCGAGCGTTACCTGTGCGATTATGTGGCGCGTGAGGATTCTGTACTGGCGGTATTTCCCTATGATACGGCAGATGACCTGATAAAGGTGTTAAACGGTCAGGAGAGTATGCGGGGAGTGCTGCTTCGGGCTGCATTAAAGCAGAGACAGAGACTGCTTGAGACTTACGCAGGCTTTCGGAATCTGGTGCGCCAGTTCCACTCTTTTGCAGAGAGTGAGTACAACGATTATACCCTGATTTGCAGCCAGCTTCGGCTTGATGGACAGAGCTTTACCAGAATGGATAACTTTAAGCCCTTAGATATGGTGCACAAGGCGGAAAACTGGGAGGTAAATAACAGTACCAGCCTGATGAAGGGATATTTAGAGGCTTATGTACAACTGATGCAGAAGGATGACAGTCTTTGTATCGGTGCGATTATGGAGGCTTCCTATCAGACCAGACGTGTGACCCAGGGAATTATCGAGATGGTGGATTATCTGAAATATAACCGGGATGTCCTGCTGTCGGAATCCGGGAATGATATGTTCCATCTGTATTTTGAACTGCTGATTCAGGCGGAAGCGAATCATTACGATACCAAAGCCCTGCGGGAGCGCATGGATAAGATGGCGGAGGTTATCCGAAAATTAAATATTTATGATGAAAAATTAGTGAGTGAGCGCATCGGGGAATATGAGTCCCATGATTTCTCTGCTGCTGCGGGCGGATATGCAACGCCGCAGGCGGAGGACAACCTGTCGGATGGGGAGGAATGGGATGATGAGGACGGCGAAGAGAGCGGCGAGGACTGCCTGGCACATATTCTGACCTATGCCGGATTTGAGGAAACGAAGGTGGAGGAGGTTCGGACACTGATTCAGAAATACCGTGACCTGCCGGATATGCTCTCCACAGATGCGGAAGCCTTTGGATTGCGCAAGCAGATTTCCCAGATGTTTTATGACACCTATTATAGGGTATTTATGAAGGTGATGAAGGATAAGGAAGGACCGACCCCTATCGTAGAAATGTTCTTAAATTTCGGCTTTATGGACGTTCAGATGGTGGGAGAGGAAAATGCCAATATTCTCTATGACCTGACGGAACACTTAGACCGATGTAATTCGGACCATGTATTTACTATTTTTTCCTGGCTGAAATCCATTTATGAGGGGAAAAACGAGCCCTCCAAAAATGAGTTTGATTTAGATTATACCGGCTATCTTGCGGAGCTGCGGAAAACAGGAAAAATAAGACCGGAGCAGGTAAAGGAGTATGCCGGCAACCGGGAAATGAAGATAAAATTCGAAATTCAGAATATGTTTACCTCCGGAAACCGCATTACCTATGGAAGAATTTCAACTTTCTGTCCGATTCTCGGGGAGAATGACCTGATTAATTCCATTGATAAGATGTTAGTAACCGTGCAGAAGATAGATGAGGCGTTGAATAATATCCGCAAAATTGATTTTTCTGTATTTTACCGGGAAACCATATTTTCGGATCCGGAGAGAGGGATTAACCGTGAGCCGGTAATGAAAGAGGTGCTGCCGAACATTATCCTGATGCCCAACGCAGGAACCAGGGCGCAGATGTGGCAGGAGACGGCAGGGGTGAAAAGAGATACCCCGGCACGGTTTATGTTCCCGATTTTTACCGCGGTAGACTTAGACGATATGATGATTGACACCACCGGAAGATTCCGCTGGGAGCTGTGCCGGAAGATTCAGGGCGTTCACTGGAATGATATCCGTGACAGGTCCCTCACGTCAGAGTACTGCGATTATATTCAGTTTTACCGGAAGAACCATGAGCTTTCCACGGATGCCAAGGAGAAAATCAAGAGCGCTTTAGTGCGTGGAAAAAATAACTACCGGGAGGTTTTTGTAAAAGATTACCAGAACTGGGTAAAATATGAATCCAAGGGAAGCTTCCGTCTGAATAAGGTTTCCAGGGAGATTTTACTGACCTATTGTCCTTTTGCAAAGCCGATTCGCGAGGAATTGAAAGCCAATCCCATGTATACCAGCGGGCTGCACCGTTATGATTTGCAGACGGCAAAGAAAGTACAGCGGATACAGGGCGTATATGACAAGTACGTGAAAGCGGGCGGAGTGATTAATGCAGAACTGAAAGAGAATTTAGATTATTACTCCCTGTAATAGAGCGGCAGAAGAAATGATAGAAAAAGCCATGTGAGTTGTCACATGGCTTTTTCTGAGGGGAGTATAAATAATTAATAAGGGGTATAAAAGCGACAGTAATAACGTTTGTTATTACATGTCACAAAAACAGTATAGCCCATTCAAAAATAAAAAGCAATTAAAAAATAAGTCTGTGTATATTTTTTTGCATTCCCTCAAATAATATCCTTGCTGAAAGCAATGCAGCAAGTAAATAAACAAGAGTGCCGAAGAGGGCACAAGAATGGAGGAAAACATGGCAAGAAACGCAGATACACAGAACGGATACGAGAACAATTACGAGCAGAACAGTTCTAAAAACAAGGCTTCTAACAAAGCATCCAACAAAGCATCTAACGGATACGGACAGAACAGCAACGGACAGAACAACTCCGGACAGAACAGCAACGGACAGAATTCCACAGGTTCTAACTGCAGATAGTTTGTCACGGCAGGGGAAAAAGAGCATAGGATAGAAAGAGTAAAATCTTTCGCAGAAGAAACAGATTACAGAGAAACCTCTTTGTAATCTGTTTTTCTATAGAGGGGGAAATATGGCATTTTATACAATTCATCCACGGGAAATTTCGAATATTCTTTTTCAGAAGAGAGCGGTTGTCATAGATGTGAGGGAAAGGGAGGACTACAGGGAGTACCATTACAGGGGAGCGGTCAACTGCCCCTATGAGGAAATCGACAGGTGGCTGTACCGTTTTCCCAGGGGAAAGGCGCTGATTTTATACTGCGAATACGGCAGTACCAGCCTGTTAGCGGCAAGAAAACTATCCCAGGCAGGTTATGAGGTGTACACGGTAGTGGGAGGAATACAGGCAATGAAGCCCTATCTGGAAAGAAAGGGCAGATAAAAGTGGCAGCAGCTCATCTGGAAAAAAAGGGCAGGCGGAATCTGCGTGAATAACGATTGACAGGGAAATTTAGAACGGATAATATAATACTAGGTCATCAGAACATAAATAGAACGAAGAGAAAGCTTTGTGACAGGAAGCGGTAGGAGATGAGATGAAGACATATGAGTTGGTAGTGCCCTGCCATTTTGGATTAGAGGCAGTTTTAAAACGGGAGATATATGACCTTGGTTATGAAATAGAGCGTGTGGAGGACGGCAGAGTGACCTTTCTTGGCGATGAGGAGGCAATCTGCCGTGCCAACATTTTTTTACGGACAGCGGAGCGGGTATTGATTCAGGTGGGACGTTTCCGCGCCACCACCTTTGAAGAACTCTTTCAGGGGATTAAGGCGCTGCCCTGGGAGGATTATATTCCTGCCGACGGGAAATTCTGGGTGAAGAAGGCTTCTTCCATCAAGAGCAAGCTCTTTAGCCCCTCGGATATTCAGTCCATTGTAAAAAAAGCCATGGTGGAGCGGTTAAAGCAGGAATACCGTACGGACTGGTTCAAAGAGGATGGCGCTCCCTATCCGGTACGTATCTTTCTGTTAAAGGATGAGGTGACGGTGACGTTAGATACCTCCGGGGATTCCCTGCATAAGAGGGGCTACCGCACCATGACCAGCAAGGCGCCCCTGACGGAAACCCTTGCGGCAGCGCTGCTGCTTTTAACGCCCTGGAAGCCGGACCGCGTTCTGGTGGACCCCTTCTGCGGCAGCGGCACCTTTCCCATTGAGGCGGCAATGATAGCTGCCAATATGGCACCGGGCATGAACCGTGAGTTTACGGCGGAGCAGTGGACAAACCTCATTGACCGAAAGCTCTGGTATGAGTGCGTCAGGGAAGCGCAGGATATGGTGGAGGAAAATGTCACCGTGGACATTCAGGGCTACGATATTGACGGGGACGTGGTGAAGGCTGCCAGGGAAAATGCGAAGCGTGCAGGAGTGGAACACCTGATTCATTTTCAGCAGCGTCCGGTGGCACAGTTGCACCATCCGAAGAAATACGGTTTTATCGTGACCAATCCTCCTTATGGAGAGCGGTTGGAGGATAAGGCGGATTTGCCGGAGCTTTACGGGCAGATTGGGGAGGCATACCGGAATTTGGATTCCTGGTCCATGTATCTGATTACGAGCTATGAGGACACGGAGCGGTATATCGGAAGAAAGGCGGACAAGAACCGGAAGATTTATAACGGAATGTTAAAGACCTATTTTTACCAGTTTATGGGTCCGAAACCGCCGAGAAGAGACAAGAAGGAGAACTAGATGACATATTCAAAAAGATTTATTGCCTTTGGAGGAATTGTGGCGATTACTCTTTTGATGAAATATCATACATTTTTTTCGGGCTATGAACAGGTTGCCAGCTTCCGCGGCGGTGATTTGCAGGCGGAAACCTGGAATCCCCTGATTGCCTCCAGCGTCAATGACAATTTATTGTCGGTGGTCATCGACAATAAGCAATATACCAATGAAGAATATTCCTTTTTTATGGACGATAATTTAAGCATTATGGTTCCGGTGAATATCCTGCGGGAGGCATTAAACTGCAGCGCCCATGTGTACGACGGGGAACGGCTTTTAGTGGAAAAGCATTCCAGCGAGCTGGAATTTCTCACGGGGGAAGATACGGTAAAGGTCAACGGGGAGAAAAAGGAAATCGTTTCCCCACTGATAGAAAAAGAGGGGCAGTATTATGTCAGCCTCAATGATTTGTCCACGTATCTGGATTATACTTACAGTTGGGATATGCAGGAAAACCAGGCGCTGGCGTCGGATAATTCCGTCAGCACCACCATTGTGCCGGTGAAATATGATTTGCGGGAAAAAGGAAGAGTGGCAGAGGTGCGCAACCAGGGAAATTATGGCACCTGCTGGTCCTTTGCGGCGTTAGGCGCCATGGAATCTGTTTTGCTGCCGGAGGAGCGGGTGCAGTATTCGGTGGACCATATGACCCTTTCTAATGATTTTGAAATAGACCAGCATGAGGGCGGGGACTATACCATGGGAATGGCATATTTAGCGGCATGGAGAGGTCCGGTTTATGAGGAGGACGACCCTTACGGAGATG
>JAGAIK010000431.1 GCA_017626625.1 Roseburia sp. | reverse complement strand
GAAGCTCCATGACCCGTACCCGCTCCATGGCGGAAACCTTTGGCTCTAAATAAAGCCTTGCCATGGCGATGCGGTCATTTTTGTCAAAATTCTCCGGCGGTGTGTAGAAACCGGGAAGATGGGCGCGGAACTCCGCTGCCATTTCATCGGTGATGAGCTCTTCTAAAAAGCTGTAGCCGTAAATTTTTAACTGCGCTTCCATAATGCCTTCTAAATATCCTCTGAGGTAAGCAGGAGCGTCTGTAAGGCGGTCATAGGGGGATTTTTCCGTATACAGCGAGCCCACAAAAGAGACATCGCCGGAAAAACGTTTGACATCCTTTCCGGAAGCGTTGCAAATCACATTGCTCCACCGCACCGGGTTGCTGGCGAGGGGCAGGTGAAAAATACAGGAAGGATTTTTCGGAGAAAATTCGTTGTACTGCGCCCGGTCAAAAAGAAAAATACGGTTCCAGGGATTGGTGATGGAATGAGAGTAAAGCTCCATGACCGGACTATCCACTGTCTGGCAGAGATAACGTATTTTGAAAATATTGCAGACCTCGGAGATAAAGGGGTAAAAGTTTACACTGAAAACAAAATCGTAACTGTGGGCTAAGAGTTCATTTTTCAAAAGTGTCACGCCCTCTGAGGGAGGCAGATTTTTATTGTAGATTTCTGCGGTAATTTCGTGTACCTGATTGCCCAGCTCTTTAAATCCGGTGATGATATCCGGCTCACAGATACTTCCATAACGGTAAATTAATATGTTCATAAAAGCTCCTGAAAGTATTGAATTTGCATTCTGAATATAGTTATTATATACTAATTTATAGAGCGTTTACAAGAGAGAAGTCACACAGAGAACATTCGTATTTTGGAAAACTCATACACCGAAAAATCAGGCAGGTCAAGGTGTCTGCAGCTATTGTAAGGGAAAATCAGCTATGACAATCGAACAATTTTTAAATGTAATAAAACAATATGGACTGGAAGAATATTTTGCAAAATTTGGTGAAATCGAACAGGTTTTAAAAACTATTGAGAGCAAAATAAGCAGCGGTACGCCGCAGGAAAAAGAAAAAACATTGGAATACATGGCAGAACAGGTCAGAGGGGCAAAGGGCTGGGTGAAAATCCATATCCTTTCTTTTTGTATGAAGGTCAGTGGAAACGCCGGATTTGCGGAAGAACTGTTGGATACCGTTTTAGGTGCGGATACCGGAGAAGTGGGGGAATACAATAAATTAAGTCATTTCTGGCAGATGAGTACAACGTTTTTTGTGAATCGGGATTTACAGAGCCCAAGGGTGGAGGAAAAAATGGCAGAGCTGTATCGGCAGTTGTTTCTGGCGTTTGCAGGAGCCCTTGGCTTAAAAGACAGGAATTATATCCCATGGCAGGAGAGGGAGCACAATCTGGTCTTTGTTTTCACGTCACAGGTTTTGGGAATGGAACATGCTCCGACCAAGACCCTATTAGACCGCTGCTATGTGCTGAAAAAGTTCCTGCACAAAGAGGTCTTTATCATAAATACCGCCATGCAGGTGCCTTCAAAGGGGCAGGCTCCCTTTTACGGGCTGGTGAATGCAGAGTATGCGGATGTCCTGTCCGGTTTGGAGGAGCTGGAATTTAAGGGAGAGCGTTTTGGATTTTACCAGTGTGAGAACAAAATGCCGGATTTGGAGCTTATGGCGGAGTGTATCCGTATGGTAAAACGGCGGAAACCGGAGTTTCTTCTGATGATTGGGGGAAGTGATATCTGTGCGGACTTATGCGGACTGTTTGTGCCGCAGATTACGGTCAGTACTGTCTTTTCTAAAATTGCGACTTCCTGCGGGGAATATCAGATTGTGGATAAAGAGCTGAATGAGACAGACAGAAAGGTATTAAGTATTTTAGGTGCAGAGCCGCAGAAGGTAAAACGGGCAAGATTTACCTTTTCCTTTAAGGTGCAGAGCCACAATTTCACAAGGGCAGAATTAGGATTGAGTGAGGGAAAATTTGTGCTGGTGGTTGTGGGCTGGCGGTTAGATGCCGAGGTGGATTCTGCTTTCTTGGAGATGTTGGAGCGTGTGGTAAGGAAGAATGAGCAGATAGAAGCAGCTTTTATGGGGGAATTTGACAGCTTTGCAGAGCGGATGAAAGATTATCCATTGTTGGAGAAAAACAGCCGTTTTCTGGGAAAACAGATGGACGCTCTGGCAGTATTAGAATGCTGCAGCCTTTATGTGAATCCGAAACGGAACGGAGGGGGAAGCTCTGTTTCAGAAGCATTATACCAAGGGCTTCCGGCAGTGACACTGCCGATGGGAGATGTGTCTGTGGCAGCAGGAGAAAGTTTCCGGGTGCCGGATTATGGGGCGATGGAGAGGCAGATTTTGCGCTATGCCGCAGAGCCTGAATATTACAGG
>JAGAIK010000430.1 GCA_017626625.1 Roseburia sp. | reverse complement strand
GCAGGAACCTGTGAGAAGGCAAACACCGATTACGAGTACACAGGAAATGAGGACTGTGCAGCCATGGCATTTGTGCCAAACGGCGGCCCAAAATCCTGTAATTACGGCTGTCTGGGCTACGGCTCCTGCGTGAAGGCATGTCCTTTCGACGCAATTCATATTGTGGACGGTATCGCCTTAGTGGACAAAGAGGCATGTAAAGCCTGCGGTAAATGTGTGGCGGCATGTCCGAAGCATTTGATTGAGCTTGTGCCTTATGAGGCAAAACACATGGTACAGTGCAGTTCTAAGGACAAGGGCAAAGACGTGATGAAAGCCTGCTCCGTAGGCTGTATCGGCTGTCACCTTTGTGAGAAGAACTGTCCGAAGGATGCGGTTCATGTTATTGATAATGTGGCTTACATCGACCAGGAGAAATGTGTGGGCTGCGGTATCTGTGCACAGAAGTGTCCGAAAAAGATTATTTTATAATTGCTTAAGTAATGAGTGAAGCGGAGGCGTCGGCAGCCGCGGCAGTCAGTGAATTAGCTTTTGCCATGTAAAGGGGTGAATCTTAGGATTTGCCCCTTTTATTCATGGCGGCAGGAAGTCCAGGGGGAAATCATGCAGTACAAAAACACTATTTACGGAAGATTTATCAGCCGTCCTAACCGCTTTGTGGCACAGGTGGAGATAGAGGGGAAAAAGGAAACCGTCCATGTCAAAAACACCGGGCGCTGCCGGGAGCTTCTATTGCCGGGAGCAGAGGTGGTATTGGAAATTTCCGATAACCCTAACCGGAAAACGAAATATGATTTGATTTCCGTCTATAAAGAAGACTTAGGCTGGGTTAATATCGACAGCCAGGCTCCCAATAAAGTGGTAAAAGAGTGGTTAGAAAAACAGGATTTCACCAGAATCAAACCGGAATATACTTATGGCGATTCCCGAATCGATTTTTATATGGAAAAGGGCGGGGAGAAATATCTGATGGAGGTAAAGGGCTGCACCCTTGCAATCGACGGCATTGGCTATTTCCCCGACGCTCCCACGGAACGGGGCATCAAACACCTGCGAGAATTGACAAAAGCAGCGGGGCTGGGGTATCATTGCTATGCCGCATTTGTGATTCAGATGGAAAATATCCACGAAGTACGTCCAAACGTAGACACTCACCCGGAATTTGGACTTGCCTTAGAAGAAGCCGTGGCAGCAGGCGTATAGGTGTTGCATTTAGAATGCAGTGTGACAGAAAATACACTTTTGGTGAAAAACAAGAAAATATAGCAATAAGATGGTCGATTTCTTATCGGCGGCAAGGAAGATGAACCATAAATAATACGATAGCAGACAGGAGATTATGATGGAAAATAAGATATTACAGGATTTATATGAAAAATTTGAATTTCGCAATATCCTTCCCGAAGAAGCGGAGCAGGCGGCTGAGGTGGAAGCCATCTGTTTTCCTCCCAATGAAGCATGTTCGAAGGAAGCAATGAAAAGGCGTATCGCAAAAGCACCGGAACTGTTTTTGGTGGCAGTGGACAAGCAGACAGGGAAAATAGCCGGATTTTTAAATGGGCTTGCCACGGACGAGACTTCTTTCCGGGACGAATTTTTTACGGAGGAAAATCTGCATCATCCGGAAGGGAAAACCGTTATGCTTTTAGGCTTAGACGTATTACCGGAGTATCGGAATCAGGGGCTGGCACGGGAACTGGTAAAACAGTATCTTTGCCGGGAGCGCGAAAACGGCAGGAAACTTGCGCTGCTGACATGCTTAGAAGCTAAGGTTAAGATGTATCAGAACATGGGATTTTACGATGAAGGTCTGGCAAATTCCGCCTGGGGCGGCGAACAGTGGCATGAAATGAGTTATGTGATTTAAGATACAAAGGAGGAAACAATGTCTAATTTTAAACAACGCTTCATCGGCGACAAAGCCTTTTACAAAATGGTTCTGCTCATTGCCTTCCCAATTCTTGTGCAGAACGGCATTACCAATTTTGTGAGCCTGCTTGACAACATTATGGTGGGGCAGCTTGGCACCGAGCAGATGTCCGGCGTTGCCATTGTCAATCAGCTCATCAACGTTTTTAATATCTGTATTTTCGGCGCAGTATCCGGTGCGTCTATTTTCAGTGCACAGTTTTTCGGGCAGGGCAACCATGAGGGCGTCCGCAACACCTTCCGCTTTAAACTGGTGTGCTGCGTTTTACTTGCAGTGCTTTGGATTGTCATATTTCTTGCCGGCGGCAGCGAGCTTATGATGTTGTTTTTACACGATACCGGAAGCGGCGACGTAGCCATGACTCATGATGCAGGAATGAAATACCTCTATGTCATGCTCATCGGGCTTCTTCCCTATACCTTTACTCAGATATACGCCAGTACTCTGCGTGAGACGGGGGAAACGATTCTTCCTATGATTGCCGGGATTGCTGCGGTGCTGGTGAATCTGTGTTTTAATTACCTGTTGATTTTCGGAAATTTCGGTTTCCCCAACTGGGGGATTGTGGGAGCGGCGGTGGCGACTGTGCTTTCCCGTTTTTGCGAGATGGGGATTGTCGTTGTATGGACGCATATGCACAGGGAGCGGAACATTTTTATTCAGGGGGCTTACCGTCATTTTAAAATTCCGGGCAACCTGGTGGGGCAGATTATCCGGAAGGGAATGCCGCTTCTGGCAAATGAAACCTTATGGTCGGCAGGACAGGCTGTATTAGTGCAGTGCTATTCTCTGCGGGGCTTAAATGCGGTGGCGGCATTAAATATTTCCACCACGGTTTCGAACCTTTTTAATGTGGTGTTTATTGCACTGGGAAGCGCTATTTCCATTGTGGTAGGGCAGCAGTTAGGCGCCGGGGAGTTGGAAAAGGCGGCGGATACAGACCGGAAGATGATATTCTTTTCCGTGGTGAGCTGTTTTGTGGTGGGAGCCGTGCTGTTTTTGGTGGCTCCGGCATTTCCGAAGATTTACAATACCTCGGAGGAAGTGCGCCGTTTAGCGGCAAATCTGATTCGGATTGCGTCGATGTTTATGCCTTTGTACGCTTTTTACCATGCGTCTTACTTTACCCTGCGCACCGGGGGAAAGACGGGCATTACCTTTTTGTTTGACAGTTGTTATGTCTGGGTGGTAAACATTCCGGTGGCGTTTGTGCTAAGCCGCTTTACCGGGCTGGATTTGATTGCGATTTATTTTGCGTGCCAGAGTGTGGAGATTGTGAAGGCAGTGGTGGGATTTGTGCTGCTGAAAAAAGGGGTTTGGATTCATAATATGGTGGAGAAGATGTGAGAGGGATAGCGCTTCGGGAGCAACCGAAGGTTGCGCAGGTGCAACTTTAGCGTGGTGGTTTTCGGTATTCCGGTTTGTTAAAATGGGTAGCAGAAGGGATAGAAGAAAGGAAATTTTCGTATGACATTTTCTGAGAAATTGGTGCGGCTTCGAAAAGAAAAGGGATTGTCGCAGGAGGATTTGGCGGAACTTTGCAAGGTGAGCCGTCAGGCTGTGTCCCGTTGGGAGTTAGGGACTTCTCTGCCGGACATGGAAAAACTGCTGCTTTTGGGAAATTATTTTTCTGTGAGCCTGGACTATCTTTTGCGGGACGAGGAAACCAGAAAGAATGCGGAAACTGCCGGGGAGGGAACTGCCATTTATTCCTTTGAAAAAATATGCCAGCTACTGCTGCCAAGGAGGGAAAAGATGGAAACGCTATATGACAATGCGGAACTTTACGATATGACTTATGATGCAGAACAGGACACCCGGATGGAGGAATACTGGAAGAAGGTATGGGCGGGTGTCTGTGATGTAAAGAAGGTGTTAGACTGCAGCATCGGAACGGGGCAGATGACACTCGCCTTAGCGAAGATGGGG
>JAGAIK010000429.1 GCA_017626625.1 Roseburia sp. | reverse complement strand
CTTTTCCGATAAAGTCCATAATCTGCAGTCCAAACCCCGCTACAATCAGGGAACCGCCAATTGATGCAAAAATTCTTGGAATGACAGATAACTTCTCACGTTCCCTCGCATCATCCGTCAGATTTGGAAGCATTGACCAGTATGGAATATCCATAATTGTATAGGTCATTCCCCAAAGCACATACATGACAGCCGCAAACAGATACAGCGCCCTGCCTGATAAACCCCAGTCTGTAAAAAGACAGACAAAAACAACCGAATTTACCACTGTCCCGATGGCAAGCCACGGACGGAATTTTCCCCATCTTGTCCTTGTATTGTCAACAATCATGCCCATTCCCAAATCATTTACTGCATCCCAGAATTTTGCAAAGAAAAACAGGCTCCCGACAAAGGACGCTGAAATCTGCAATACATCCGTAAAATAAATCATGGCATAGGTAAAAATCAGTCCGCACACCATGTCTTTACCTAAAGCCCCTAATCCATAGGAAATTTTTTCTTTCATTGTCAATTTCATATATTTGCACCTCCATCTCATACCTTATCAATCAAGAAAAAATTTCCATTATCTTTTCACCCTGTCGTACCTTACCACCGCGCAATATGTGTAGCTGCTCTGTCTTTTGGTTTATGAAAAGAAGAAAGGTTACGGTGTCATATCCCTGTTCCCTTAACCCTTCTTTGTCAAAGGTCAGAAGCAGTTCGCCGCATTTTACGTCCTGTCCTTCCTTTACATTTAAGGTAAAAGCTTTTCCTTCGTTTCGCTGAATTTCATCCGTACCTACATGGAGCATCATTTCAATTCCGTTCTTCGTCTGAATGCCAACAGCATTCCGGCTCGGAAATATGAAAAAGATTCTGCCGTCAACCGGACTGTAAATTTTATCCTCTTCCGGATAAATTGCAATCCCATTTCCCAACAACTCTTTTGAAAATATCTCGTCCCCTGCTTCGGCAAGCAAGGAAAGCTTTCCTGACAATGGACTGCAAATTTCACAGACAGCCCTTTTATCCATGCTTTTCTCTGCGGGAGCATATTCTTTCAGCAGTGCAATAAAATCTTTTACTTCGTTTTCATTATCTGTATCAATCTGCACCTCAAACTCTTTGTTTACGCCAAGACTTACTACCCCCAGAAAAGACTTTCCGTTTACTTTGCCCGTTTTTCCCACCAGCATGACATCTGCCTTGCATTGTGACGCCGCAGATACGATTTCTGATACTGCATGGATATCTTGATACTGCACTGTTCGTTTAATCATAGTAATACCCCTTTCTTTTTTATCTTTTTGTGTTGTATCAAATAAAATCTGCAGCTTTTATTTATATACAAACATGTGCCGTGTTTTTTAGATATTTTTATATTATCACAGATAATTTTACACTTACATAAACGTGTGTTTTTTAAATTATACCATTATGTGTTGTTTTCTTTCTTTTCATTGATTCAGGACACATTATGGTATAAAATGAAAGAAAATAATAAGAAGAAAGAGGAATTTATATGATTTCCCATCCATTTTTACACGGAGATTTTTTTGATGTTCTCATATATCAATATGGTTATGAGAAATGTGAACCCCGCCACAATTGGGGACCTGCTCTGCGCAGCCACTATTTATTCCATTATGTCATATCCGGGAATGGAACCCTGCGTATCCGGACAAACAATCAGGATAAGGAATACCATATTCATGGCGGGCAGGCGTTTTTAATTGTCCCAAATAAATTGATACACTATTTTGCGGACAGTAGCGATCCTTGGGAATATATTTGGATTGAACTGGATGGACTCAAAGCAAAAGAATATATCGGACAAGCGGGTTTATCTGCGAATAAACCTGTTTATAATGCAATATCTGAAGAATTGCGCGATAAAATGTTCCAATATCTGCATCATATTGTCAGCAATCCCGATATGCCTGTACCCGAAACGATGGGATATGCGTACCTGTTTTTAAACGCCCTGATTGAAAGTTCTGATTTAACCCACAAAATCTCCAAAAATACCATTCAGGAGTTTTATATCCAGTCTGCATTTACTTTCATTGATGAACACTATATGGAAAACATAACAGTCGATGATATGGCTGCTGCTCTTGGACTAAGCCGCAGTTATTTCAGTAAGCTTTTCAAAAAAATAACACAGAAAAGCCCACAGGAATATTTGCTTGCATATCGCATCAACAAATCCTGTGAGCTTCTGCGCACTACAGAACTAAATATTGGTGAAATTGCTTTGCTTGTCGGTTACAGCAATCAGTTTCACTTTTCACGGGCTTTTAAAAATTATATGCAACAATCCCCAAGTGAATGGAAAAAGAAAAATCGTTCTACACTATAATAAACTTATTTTGTTTCTTTTCTGCATTCCGAAAATCGGAGTTCTTGAAGTTCAGTTTCTTTACCTTTTGATTTCCGAAAATCGAAATTCTTAAAGTCAGTTTTTTGAACTTCTGGACTTCCGAAAAACGGAATGTAACAATACTGATATTAACAATACTGAATATAGTCATACTGAATCAATCATATCAATCCTATCCTAAATCCTTCCCTTGCATTGTGGAAATGTGCATAACTGGCTATGGAGTCATGGATAACTCTGTTCACAGCATATGGAAAAGCAAAGTACAGCTTTCCCACATCCTGCAAACAGAGTTACCCACAACTCCATAAACAGCCAGTTATACGACATTCCCACAATGCCTACGGCGGCGAAATCCCCCTCATTCCTATCTTACTTAAAAAATCTTTTTGTTGTTTTCTCCCTTTAAGCCTGTGAACTGCCCACAAAATTTTTAACGTAGATAATATTGGGTTTGCCCAGCCCCTGTCTTACACTCTCGATTAAGCCTATCCCTCTGTCGGTGCCAAGCTCCTTCATCAGTTTCACCGCCTTGTCATTAGCACAATGAAACCTGTCCTTTACTTCATCAACAGTAAAATATATGTATGCCCGTCCTTGCTTGTCTATCCACCCATTTTTCTGTGACAGTTCCATGCGGTCTATCATCATTCCATAGAGCAGCTTTGCCCCGATTGACAACGCATCAAACTGTTTTTCCGTAAACAACTGTTTTGGTATGCGATAAAAAGCATACTGACTGCTCTGTTTCCCATAAAAATATTCAAAATCCATTATCCGGCTCTCCTTTCCCTCATTAAGCGGCTTTTTTGTTTATGCTCATTGTCTGGCATGGAATTATCCCTCTTTCCCTTTTCATTTCTTTTTTACACGATAATAAACGGAGATTTTGGAGATAGAGTACCCTCTCCATGACATTCTCTACCCATGCCATACAGACACGGCAATATGCCCGTAAAAGTGACTGCTGTACATATGCCGTGAAAACCAACTACCGTATATAGTTTTCCACATCAGTCAACAGCAGAATTTAACTTAGCCATTCTCTGCCTTGCCTGTTCCCTCTGCTCATCGCTTACTGCTCTCGGTTTACGGTAATTAACGTATGATTTCGGCATGGAATAGGTCTTATCAATGTCAGTCTGATTTAGCAGCTTATAACTGTCAGGATAATCTGCCACAAGCCGATCCAGCCTGCGCATCACCGACTTATCCCTCGTATAAACCGTTGCGGTCTGCTCCCCTGCATTATAATTGACCACAGTTTCCATTTCATATTTTGTTAAGTTTGTCATATACTTTGATCCTCCATATTTCTGCATCAAAAAAGGACTGCGTATCTGCAATCCCTTTTTCAGTGTGCTCCTGCCCTGTATTTTGTTTGATGTACCTATAACTGGCACGCTATATCCGTGACATCCCCAGTTTCCGCCGCTGTCACCATTTCCGCTGGATTGATGCAGCCCAAGAGTAGCACTGATGTCAACAACCCTGCCAGCAATCTTCTTTTCACCATTTCCATTTCTCCTTCCTCTCTCGGTTAGCTATTTTTTGTTTTACGTAGACATTTTAGTGAAATATCAGTCTAATTTTACCCCCCCCGAAAAATTATCAAACAATTTCTTTGTACAAAAGAATACAGCCTGTCTTAACAACATAAATGTTCCTAAAACAAGCTGTTCCTTACATATTCATAAAATCATTTCCGAAAATGATTTCTGAAAATAGCTAAACTTTTTTATTTTCACTCCACTTCAACCTTCAAAACTACCGGAAATTCCGCTTCCATGCCGTCTGTCACCACATGCAGTCCCTCTCCGTCGGTGTGCCACCGTATTTCTCCCTCATACCCCAATATGGTTACACTTTTAATGATTCCATGAAATTCCGGCACATTCTGATTCTTACTTTCCGCTAAGGATTTCACATGGAATTGCCCGTCTTTCGGACAGGATAATGCAATGGCGTAAATATTGCCATGTTTTACTGTAAAGCGGAAGTCAGCACTGGTGTACCTCTGTTCCATCTGGTCAGAAAACTGCCCCTCTTTTGTCCGGGTAGGACCTTCTGCGGATTTCCGCCATACCTTTGCGCCTTTGATTGCCTCGCCGTTTACTTTCATCCACGCAGCTAAATCCTGCAGTATTTTTTTGTCTCCTTCCGGAATGGTACCGTCCGCTTTCGGACCAATGTTCAACAACAGGTTGCCGTTTTTGCTGACCACATCTATCAGCGTGCAGATAATTTCGTTACTGCTCTTATAATCCAGGCTGTCGGTATAGCACCAGGAATTTCTTGCAACGGCGGTATCCGTCTGCCAGGCATAAGGCTTCGCTTCTGCGAAACCGCCCCGCTCCACCTCCACAATTCCGCTGCCGAACATCATGGCGTCATGCTTGTAGCAGATGGCAACGGGCTCCCCCCATTTTTCCCCGCAATTATAATAAAATGCCGCCAGTTTTTTCAGGTAGGGCTTAAATGCCTCATGCTGTATCCACCAGTCAAAATAAAGAAGCTTTGGCTGGTAATTTAAAATGATTTCCGCTGTTCTCGCCAGCCAGTCCTGTAAAAATTCCTCACTGGGGTACGGCTCTGAATACAAATCCTCCGGTTCCGGCTCCGGCATTGCGGGCCAGTAGAAATCTCCCTTTTTCAGCGGTTCTTTGATATCGCTGTCAAATTCTTTCCCATGACCCATGAAAAACCAGTGCTCCGCCCGGTGGGAGGAAGTACAGAAACGGATGCCCTGTTTTTCCGCCTCCGCCTTTAATTCCCCTAAAATGTCACGTTTCGGTCCCATGTCCGCCGCATTCCAGTCCGACAGCTCACTTTTATACATCTGAAAACCGTCATGGTGCTCCGCCACCGGAAAAACATAGCCTGCCCCTGCCTCCGAAAACAGGTTCATCCACTCGGCAGGCTCAAAATTCTCTGCCGAAAACAGGGGGATAAAATCCTTGTAGCCAAAATCCTTCTGTGCGCCGTAGGTTTTTCTATGGTGCTCGTAGGCCGGCATTCCCTTGATATACATATTTCTGGAATACCACTCATTCGAGTTTGCCGGAACGCTGTAAAGCCCCCAGTGGATGAAAATGCCAAGCTTCTCTTTGGAAAACCAGCGGGGCATTTCCATTTCCGCCAGAGAGCCCCAGTCCGGTCGGTAGGGACCCTCTGCGATGATTTCCTCCACTTTTTGTAAAATTTCCTTCTCTCTGTTTGGATTCACGATTCTCACCTTTCACTTTTCTCTCCGGGAGCTAATCCCTATTCACAAATTGCATAAAATATTTTTTTCTAATCTAATTGCAGCAGCGCCACTCCCTTGGCTTCCAGAACAAGCCCTGCGCCGCCCTCATAATGTTTCCCGGATAAAAGGTCACTCCCGCCTTCTTTCAGCGTAACCTTTTCTTCCTTTTCCCCATGATTTAACAGGAACAGGAAACGTCCTTTTTCATTTTCCCGCAAAGTGGTTTCCACCATGGTCATAAGTTCCCCAGCACCGTTTTCTGCGCCACAAACTTCCTCTCCATAGTTTTCCGTCACCGCAAGGCTCTCTAACCCGCAGTCTGCCGCAATCTCCGTAAGAAGCACCCGGTAAAATGCAGCGTCCGAATGGGTTGCCACATAATAAGCGCGGCCTTTTCCAAACCGGTTTTTCGTCACCGCAGGCATTCCCGCATAGAAATCGTTATCGTAAGCCCCCAGGCTTTCTGCTCCCTCTAAGTGCAGCAAATCGCAGAGGATTTCCGCAGGATAAGTTTTTCCCTTGTAAGTAAAGGTATGTTTGATACCGATATCCTCCACCGGAACTGCATCGGATTCCTCCACCCAGATACCTAAGATATCCCGCAGCCTGCCCGGATAACCTCCGGTAATGACCAAATCGTGGTCCTCCACATATCCGCTGAAATAAGTGGTAAGGAAGGTGCCTCCCTCTTTTACAAATGCACGGATTTTCTCATCAAAACCGTCCTTGCACATATACAAAAGCGGCGCCGCCACCAACTGATAACCGGAAATATCATCCGTCACCCCAATCATATCCACCGGAATGTGCATTTGCAATAAACTGCGGTAATACGTAAATACTTCGTCGTAATAATTAATCGCCTCGCTGGGTCCTGCGGACAGGCTGCTCGCCCACCAGTTATCCCAGTCAAAGACAATGGCTGCCTTCGCCCTGCTTCTGGCGCCTAAGGTCTTATCCCCCAACTGCTCTAACTCTTTTCCCAAAGCTGTCATTTCCCGGAAAACTCTGGTATTTTCCGTCCCCACATGGTCAATCAGGGCGCCATGGTACTTCTCACATGCCCCGATGCTTCTTCTCATCTGGAAAAACATCACCGTATCCGCACCGTGCGCCAACGCCTGATAGCTCAGCAGACGCATTACCCCCGGACGCTTTAAGGCACAGTATTTATGCCAGTTGCTGACGCTTGGGGTCTGCTCCATCAGCGCATAGGGCATTCCCTGCTTTAATCCCCGCATCACATCATGGCACATGGCATTATGCCCGTACTCCGCACCGAATGCCGGATAGCTGTCCCAGGAAACGAAATCCATCTCCTTCGCCCACTTCTGGTAATCTAACGGCTGGTAGCACCCCATCAGATTGGTAGTCACCGGAATCTCCGGGGTATATTTTTTCACCACGTCCCGCTCTAACTTGAAGCACTCCAACATGCTGTCGGAATTAAATCTCCGGTAATCTAAAGAAATGCCCTGAAAATTCGTCCTCGGTCTGCCGTCCCAGGAAAATTCCTCCGTCCGCAAATCCGGCAGCACCACGTCGTCCCAATCATACATGGTATGTCCCCAGAAACTGGTATTCCAGACACGATTTAATTCCTCTATGGTCTTATATTTCTTCTGAAGCCAAACCCGGAACGCCTTCTCACAGTTCTCGCAATAGCACTCCCCGCCATACTCATTGGAAATATGCCATGCCACGATATTGTCATAATCCTTATAGCGCTCCGCCAACTTCTCCGCCAGCGCCACCGAATATTTCCGGTAGGTCGGGCTGTTAGGGCAGGAATTGTGGCGGCTGCCGAACTTCCTCTTCATGCCGTTATACTCCGTCCGCAGAATATCCGGGTATTTTCTCGCCATCCATGCCGGATGCGCCGCCGTGGAGGTCGCTAAACACACTTTCAGCCCGTTTTTCTGCGCACATTCCATAATCTTATCCAATTTGGAAAAATCATAGGTGCTCTCGTCCGGCTGCAATGCCGCCCAGCTGAACACATTTAGGGTTACTACATCCACATGTGCCAGTTTAAACAGGCGCATGTCT
>JAGAIK010000428.1 GCA_017626625.1 Roseburia sp. | reverse complement strand
TTTCGAATCGTCACCGTTAAGGCAGTATCGTCCATAATCTTAAACTCCAGTCCGTTTTCCGTAAAAGTAACAATCTCATCTGCCGCATAGACCGCCGTCTCAGGCACCCATGCCGCCCCCAGCAAAAGCGCCATGCACAACAGATACATGATTCCCTTTTTTACCCAGTTTTTCTTCTGCATTTTCCTGTTTCTCCTATCCATTTTATTTTTCAACTCCCTGTTTTTCCGTCGTTCCCGAAAATTAGTCCTATTATACCATACCGCAAAATAGTTCGTAAATTACTTGTATATATTTTCTAAATTTTTCGTAAAAAAAGAGACGAAAATGTTTCTTTTTTTCACATTTTCGCCTCTTTTTTCTTTCCATCACTGGAATATCTCACAAATTTTAAGCAGGTATCAAAGTCTCCTGCAATTTATCTGCTGCTGCAGCCTCTTCATCTGCCGAATCCCCCTCTCCTGGGAAATGATGATTCGCTCTAAAACCGGTCTTAACTCCCGGCAGATAGGATACTGTAGTGTGACGGTACTCATTCTCACCGCCCCCTCATGATGGGGTATCATCTCCCTCATAAAATCGCAGTCAATCCGCTCCGTCGCCCCCGCATGGTTCATCTGGTAAAACATAACGTTTTTTATCCGGTCTATCCTCTGCTGATAAAACGCTAACTCCCGCGCGGAATTGCGAAGCTCCCCGCAGCCCTCCGCAATCTCGCACATACGCTCAATGCTTCTGGTCTGCTCCTCCACAATATTTGCAGCAATCTGCCTTAAGGCGTCATTGTCCGTGTACTTAAGTACATTCCGGGACATCTGGATGGCGGCACGGTGATGGGGTATCATCTGAACAATGAAATTATGGGAAATGCTGTCCGACAGCTCCGCCTCCGTCATTCCCTGTATCATTTCCTCCAAAATCATCTCATAAGTACGCAGATAGGCTTCTGTCTCCCTGCTAAATCTCTGTTCCGGCATAAAAAAATTTCCTTTTTGTATCTAGTATATTCCATGGGAAGTCAAAGTTATAACAAAATCCTGCGCCCACAAAAAAACAGCCGGAATCCCGACTGTTTTTTCTGATTTCTTCTTATAATATACCGCTAGGCGGCTTTTTTGTCCACAAACAGCTTTTTCAGACCTTCGATTGCCACCATAACTCCAAGAATTAACAACAGGACTGCAAACAGAAGCTGCAGGGCATTTCCTGCTACAAACTGAGTGGCAAGACCAGATACTAACTGTACTATTTTTATAATAATTGCACTGAAAGTTACCGCCAGCATGATAAACATGGGTCCCCAGAGCATAATGCCCTGACGTTTTGTTTTCTTTAAGAACACGGCACAGGCAATCAGCGCTAATGCGGACAACATCTGGTTTGCCGAACCAAACAGGGGCCAGATGCTCTCATACCCTGCTTTTGCCAGCAAAAATGCCAGTACCAGCGTAAGGATGGTTGCAAAATAAGTATTAGACGCCACTTTGGCAGCCTTGCCCATCTCTTTGTCCTCATCCGTGAACAGCTCCTGGAATGCGATACGTCCCACACGTGCCACAGAATCCAGGCTGGTCAGTGCGAAAGCGGAAACTGCAAGAGTAATCAGGGTGTAGGAGATATCCTCCGGAAGTCCTAACTTCGTTAAAAAAGTCGCAATGGCGGTGGCAAACACCTGCGCCGGAGTTCCGTCAGGAAGTCCTTCCGAGGTTGCCGCAAATCCCACGCACACCAATGCAATTACAGCGAGGAAGCTCTCTAAAAGCATGGCGCCAAAAGATACCGGAAGCATTGCCTTTTCATTTTTAATCTGCTTAGAAGCGGTTCCCGAGGAAACCAGGGAATGGAAACCGGACACCGCACCGCAGGCAATGGTGACAAACAGCGTCGGAAACAGGTAGGAAGTGGTATTACCGCTTACAATCTTAAATCCCGTGTAGGGTGCAAGGTTCATTGCCGGACGGTATATAATAATTCCCACAAATGCCATCAACATCATGGCAAGCAGCAGGTAACTGTTTAAGTAGTCCCTTGGCTGGAGCAGCGCCCACACCGGAGTGACGCAGGCAATCATAACATAGACAAAGACAAACACCAGCCAAACTTCCCTGGTACAGTAAATCGGGAACTGAAGCCCGATGGCAATCGCCGCCACTAAAAGCACGATGGCAACCACTGTATTCACCCAGGTGGGGCATTTGGTGAATTTTAAAAACATTCCCAGACCTACGGCAAACAGAATAAACAAAATAGAGGTTGTCGCCACAGAGCCGTCTGCCGCCACTTTCATGCCCTGGGCATCAAATCCGTTAAAGGTAGCCGCCACCACATCTGCAAATGCCGCCACTACCAAAATAGAAAACAGCCATGTAAAAATCAAAAACAACCGTTTTCCGGTCTTTCCGATATATTTCTCAATGATATAACCGATAGATTTTCCCTTGTTCTTGACGGAGGCATACATGGAAGCAAAATCCTGCACCGCCCCAAAAAATACGCCGCCGATTAAAATCCACAACAGCACCGGAACCCAGCCGAAAATCGCTGCCTGAATCGGTCCGTTAATAGGCGCCGCTCCCGCAATGGAGGCAAACTGGTGTCCAAATACCACGTTGGTATCCTCCGGAACATAGTCCACACCATCTTCCTCTGTATAGGCAGGCGTCTTTGCATTCGGGTCAATGCCCCATTTTTTTGCAAGAAAACGTCCGTAAAAAACGTAGCCGCAGATTAACACCACTGCAGCAATGATGATAATAACAAAACCATTCATAACAAATCCCTCTTTTCCATACATATTTAATGGTCAAAAGCTACTTTAGCCCTTTCTTTCGACAAAGTCAATGCCATATTTATACAAGATTTTCATATGTTCTATAACTTAATTTTATAGTATTATGCTTTTATCATAACCATAAAAATCCGCAGGCACATGATGCGCCTGCGGATTTTCTCTCATTTTCTATTTCCGGGACAATTATTTGCCCTCTGCACGGGACATTGCAATTTTGAAATCTTTCTGGTCGGTAAAAATCTCGTTCTTATACGGATTCTTCTTCTGCTCAACGGCACGTTTGATGATAGCCGCAATACAGATTACGTTTGCGCCCAATGCTAACAGCGCTACCACTCCCTGTGCTTTGGGATTTGCATAAACAGGCTGTACTACTTTGGAAAGCTCTAAACCATTGGTCCACTCTTCGCCGTAAAGCACCGGAAGTACGGCAAATTTGGTTCCCACCTGGAATAACGGGAATACCTGTGCAAACATACACCAGGTTGCCAGCGTATTGGCACAGTTCTGAATCCAGCCGCCCTTGTTCCAGAAGGCATTTGCGAAGGTAGGCGCTAACAGCAGTGCCACACCGCAATACCAAGAATGGGTCGGTAAATTATTGTATGTATAGGTGAAGTTCCAGATATCATATGCAACGATAAAGCACCATGTCATATCCGGCCATAACATATCGTCTTTTTTCTTGGAAGAATAAATCCCCCACCAGCCTGTCATACAGAAGATATTAAGAATGCCCGCGATACCGTTTACCCAGTTCCACCATCCGCCGTAGAGCCATACGCCCTCGTTAGACAGCCAGTATCTTGAGCCAGTCTCCGCTAATGCCTGCGCACCCTTGATGGCAGACTCGAAATCAGAGCCTACTGCAATTAAAATGTTGATTGCCACAATGACAAAGGGGAAGGGTTTAAACCAGTCTTTTGCACCAATGCCCCATTTGTACTTAATCATCATAAAACCGATACAGCCTGCTACTGCTGCATAGAGCTTCGCATAATGGAACCAGCCGTTCATATATACATGTGTCTGGTTATTCACTGCCCATTCCGCCCCGCTGGCTGCACCAACTGCGATGGCAATGAAATAAACCGTAAGTACAAGCGGCAGCACTAAGAAAAAGAATACGCCTCCTGCCTTTGTGCGGCGGGCGATTTCATTGCAGATGACCAGTCCTGCAAATACCAGCACCCAGCCGATTAACTGATACATGGCATTATCGCCATAAATCTGGAATAACATAACTATTTCCTCCTTAAAATTAGAATATACTCCCAGTCTGGTATGACCAGATGACCATTTAATTTTAATACTTTTTTTATACTTTAGCAAGCTTTTCTTAAGAAAGTTATACATTTTATAAATATTGTCTAAACTTTCCCGCTGCTGCTGTCATAGCCTTCCTGCCTCCTCCGCGCAACCGAAAAAGGCGCTGCCGTTCCAATACGCAGCGCCTTTTTCGGGCAGTTTTTTGAAATTAGTCTAAGATTCTCCCATCGGTAGAGATTGTCACCACCTGCCAGGGGATAAATTTTCCGCTGTTTTTTAACGCCGTTACCGCAGCGTGCTCAATCCCTCCGCAGCAGGGCACCTCCATACGCACAATGGTAAGGCTCTTAATATTGTTCCTGCTGATAATCTCCGTGAGTTTTTCGCTGTAATCCCCCTCATCTAATTTCGGGCAGCCGATGAGCGTCACTTTCCCCCGGACAAAATCCTGATGAAAGCTGCCGTAGGCATAGGCGGTACAGTCCGCCGCCACCAGCAAATTCGCCCCCTCAAAATAAGGTGCGTTGACAGGCGCCAACTTTATCTGCACCGGCCACTGACGCAGCTCTGAGGGCTGTGCCTTTTCCCCTAACCCTTCTGCCTTATGATTTTCCCGGACAGTCTCCTCATCATAAGCCGCCCTCTTGATTTCCTTAGACTGGCTGCCGGGACAGCCGCAGGGCAATGTCTTTTCCCCTGCCGTCTCTTTTTTCTTTTTATTTGCCAGGACAGCCGCCTCGTCATAGGCTGCCGCCTCCCGCTCCACAAAGGTGATTGCCCCGGTGGGACAGGTGGGCAGGCAGTCCCCCAAGCCATCACAATAATCGTCCCGGAGCAGCTTCGCTTTGCCCTCCACCATTCCGATGGCTCCCTCGTGGCAGGCTGCTGCACAGAGCCCGCAGCCGTTGCATTTTTCCTTATCAATCTGAATGATTCTACGAACCATAACACTTCCCTCTTCCCTTTCTGTTTTCCTGTTTTCTTGACTTTACCTGCCAAGTATAATAAAATTTCCGGGAAAAGTATGTTGTTATAACCACAAAATTTAATTTTTTGAAATTTTTTTTCAATAGAAAGGGAAATTCCATGGACTATGCGTTTTTAGAAAAGACCACCCTGTTTCAGGGGTGTGAGGCAGAAACTATCCGCTCCATGCTAAACTGCCTCGGTGCGGAGACCAGAACCTTTGAAAAAGGCGCTGTGATTTATGCCGCCGGAACCACCGTAACCCGCTTTGGGCTGGTGCTCTCCGGCAGCGTGCAGATTATCAATGATGATTTGTGGGGAAACCGCAGTATCTTAGACAATATCGGGGCAGGCAGGGTTTTTGCGGAAACCTATGCCGGGCTTGCAGACGAGCCTTTGATGGTCAGCGTCCTCGCCGCAGAGAACTGCGAAATTCTATTTTTAAATGCAGCAAAAATCACAGGCTCCTGCCCTGCCGCCTGTCCCCACCACGCTGCCTTAATCCGCAACCTGCTGCGGATTTCCTCCCAGAAAAACTTAAATTTATCCCGCCGTATTTTCCACACCACCCCGAAATCCATCCGGGGCAGGGTGCTGTCCTACCTCTCCTTCCAGGCTGCCTCCTGCGGCTCCCCGGAATTTACCATTCCCTTTAACAGGCAGCAGCTTGCGGACTACCTAAGCGTGGAGCGCAGCGCCCTCTCCCATGAACTCAGTAAAATGCAGCGTGACGGACTGTTGACGGTTCATAAGAATCATTTCCGCCTGTCAGAGAAACTTTAGACTTCCTCGTCCACCTTGATGCCCTTTAAATCCGCCTCCACTAACTTCATGCTGTTTTTAATATCGGCAAGTCCCTGCTGCACATCACTGGCTGCCGGGTTATTGCGGGTCAGGTCCAACATCTCATCAAAATCCATGTCAGGAGCT
>JAGAIK010000004.1 GCA_017626625.1 Roseburia sp. | reverse complement strand
TAACGTCATACTTGTTGCTGACTTCCTCGGAGAATACCATTTCTTTATTGATACGGGTGTATAAATCGTTATCCTCGTCTAATACATAAGCAATACCGCCGCTCATACCTGCGGCAAAGTTTTTCCCGGTTTTCCCAAGAACTACCACACGTCCGCCTGTCATGTACTCACAGCCATGGTCACCCACGCCCTCTACCACTGCGGAAGCACCGGAATTACGGACACAGAAACGCTCGCCTGCCACACCGCTGATAAATGCTTTTCCGCTGGTGGCTCCGTAAAGCGCCACGTTACCGATGATAATGTTTTCATCCTTCTTGTATTTCACCCCTGCCGGAGCGTAAACCACCAGTTTACCGCCGGAAAGTCCTTTTCCAAAGTAGTCGTTGGAATCTCCCACCAGCTCTAAAGTCAGTCCCTTCGGAATAAATGCCCCGAAACTCTGTCCGCCGGCTCCCGTACATTTTACAATGAAGGTATCTTCCTCTAAGCCCTCACCGCCGTATTTTTTGGTGATTTCCGAGCCGAAAATCGTACCGAAGGAGCGGTCTGTGTTGGTAACCTCCACGTCAATGCTTCTGCGCTGTTTTTTCTCTAAGGCAGAACCTAACTGTTTTAATAAGACGGTGATGTCTTTGGTTTTTTCTAACTCAAAATCATATACCTGCTTCGGGTCAAAAATCACCTTCTGTTTCTGCTCTGCAAACGGATTATTTAAAATGCGGGACAAGTCGATTTCTTTGTCACGTCCGGATAAGTCATCGCGAACCTTTAACAAATCTCCCCTTCCCACCATCTCGTCAATGGTTCTGCAGCCTAATTTTGCCATATATTCCCTTAAATCCTGGGCGATGAACCGCATAAAGTTCTCCACATACTCCGGTTTTCCTGCAAAACGTTTCCGAAGCTCCGGATTCTGGGTGGCGATATCTGCCGGACAGGTGTCTAAGTTACATACACGCATCATGACACAGCCTAAAGTTACCAGAGGAGCAGTTGCAAAACCGTATTCCTCCGCACCCAACAGCGCTGCAATGGCAACATCACGTCCGCTCATCAGCTTACCGTCTGTCTCGATACGCACTTTATTACGAAGTCCGTTCATAATCAATGTCTGATGGGTCTCCGCTAAACCAAGCTCCCAGGGAAGTCCCGCATTGTGGATAGAGCTTGAAGGCGCTGCTCCCGTACCTCCGTCATAACCGGAAATTAAGACTACCTGCGCCCCGGCTTTTGCAACACCGGCTGCGACAGTACCAACTCCCGCTTCTGACACCAGTTTTACGGTGATTCTTGCGGCACGGTTGAGTTCTTTAAGTCGTAAATCAACTGCTCTAAGTCCTCAATCGAGTAAATATCGTGATGAGGCGGCGGGGAAATTAAGGATACGCCCAGTGTGGAAAGTCTTGTCTTTGCAATCCACGGATATACCTTTTTGCCCGGAAGATGTCCGCCCTCGCCCGGCTTTGCTCCCTGTGCCATCTTAATCTGGATTTCCTCTGCGCTGACTAAATACTGGCTGGTAACGCCGAAACGTCCGGATGCCACCTGCTTAATGGCAGAACAACGGTTGACCGGGCTGTTCTTGCTGGCAATACGTTCTGCGTCCTCACCCCCCTCGCCGGAGTTGGATTTTCCGTGGAGACGGTTCATGGCGATGGCTAAAGTCTCATGTGCCTCCTGGGAAATGGAGCCGTAGGACATGGCACCTGTCTTAAATCTGGTGACAATAGAGTCCACGCTCTCCACTTCTTCGATGGGCACGCCTTTCTTCGGATAGTTAAAGTCCATCAGTCCGCGGAGGGTAATCTCTGTCTCCTCTTTATTTACCAATTCGGTATACTGTTTGAACAGCTCGTAATC
Source organism: Roseburia sp. (assembly GCA_017626625.1). Lineage (GTDB taxonomy): Bacteria > Bacillota > Clostridia > Lachnospirales > Lachnospiraceae > Roseburia. Next base: position 499 of record JAGAIK010000004.1, on the reverse strand, counting down.
GCCCCGTCTGGTTGCCTCCTGCAATAAATGAATGGTGGCAGGATTGTAAAGGTGCGGGTCTGCACCGCTTCTCATCTTGTGACGTCCCCTGCTGTCTAAGGTCAGGTCGTTCTCTAAGCCCAAGGGGTCATAAGCTGCGGAATGCAGTTCGTTTACATCCTCCTCGATATCCTTTAAGGTGATGCCTCCGATACGGCTCACGGTGTTGGTAAAATACTTGTCGATGACATTTTTATCAATACCGATTGCCTCGAAAATTTTGGAGCCCTCGTAGGACTGGATGGTGGAAATACCCATCTTGGACGCAATCTTTACGATACCATTTAAAATAGCGGAATTGTAATCCTGTACCGCCGCATAGTAATCCTTGTCAAGCATGTGCTCATCCACTAACTGTTTTACCGTATCCTGTGCTAAATACGGGTTGATGGCACAGGCACCGTAGCCTAACAGGGTAGCAAAATGATGTACCTCTCTCGGCTCGCCGGACTCTAAAATC
>JAGAIK010000037.1 GCA_017626625.1 Roseburia sp. | reverse complement strand
GAACCTTTTTTGTTGCTAATCCCAATATTTGTTTACATAATATTTTTATCGCAAACCTCAGTGTATTTTAAGCTAAAGTCAGTATTTTTTCTTTGTCTTTACTTTAATGTCTCCCGCAGGGACTTTTGAATTTTCTTCCGGGTAACTTCCACTAACCCCAATTTCGTCATGTCAACCAGTTGCGTAGGTACAGGGTCTTTTTTTAAAGCGTTTCGGAAGGTGTTTAATAATTCCTCTTCCGCTTTTTTTGAGGTCAGATTCATAAAATCCACTAAAATCATGCCGGAAATGTTCCGAAGCCTTAACTGTCTCGCAATCTCTTCCGCCGCCTCTTTATTCACCTTAAGGAAATTCTCCTGTACTTCCTTCTTTGCCACATTTTTTCCCGTATTTACATCAATCACCGTCAAAGCTTCCGTGGGCTCTATAATTAAATATGCCCCGGACTTTAACCACACCCGTTCCCTTAAAGCCTCTTCTAAGGCGGACTTCATGCTGTAAAGGGCAGATAAGGACAACGCCTCATCTTCATAATAACAAAGGGCAATCCTCTCCCTCACCGTAAAACGGCACACCCGGCTCTTTACGCTGCCCCCGGTATAAAAATCTTCCTCCCCGACGCCATAATGCCTGCAGATTTCCTCAAAAATCCCCCGGTCATCGGTGACAATCTGGGCTAAATCCTCTTCCCGTAAGCCCTTTAAGTGCTTTTTCCAGAGGGGCTCTTCCCGGTAAAGGCAGCTATAGCAGGTTCTGCTGGCGGCAGTTTCTGCAAGCTTCCCGTAAAGCTGTTCTAAGCTGCGGATTTCTTCTAATATTTTTTCCTCCGAAACACCCTTTGCATTCGTCCGGATAATAAGCCCGAACTTCCGCTCCTTTGTTTCCGGGAAATTCTGTTCTAACATATGTTTCAGCCGTTTCTTCGTCTCCCCGTCTAACCTGGAAGAAACGGAAAGCTTCCGGTTTCCGGTGGTGAGCACTGCATACGTCCCTGTAAAGGTCAGATTCGAGGAAACCACCGGGTCTTTTGTCTTGATTGCCTCCTTTGTCACCTGCACCAGCAGTTCGTCACCCGCTGCAAGTTCTTTTTTCGTGGAGAGCTTTCTTGTGAAAATGGCGTTTTGGCATTCTTCCAAGGAATAATAACAGCTCTGGTCAGAAGAAATTTTAATGAAAGCGGCATTTAAGTTTTTTACCACCTTTTCCACCCGCCCGATATAAATATTTCCTAAAACAGAGCCGCCCTCCTTTTTCTCCGGCGTCACCTCTATCATTTTTTTCTGTTCATCATAAAGGGCAGAAATCAGATATTCCTGCCCTTTTATTTTCTCTGTGGTAATCACATAACGGTTGTTCATAGAATTTCCTCTCCCATATCCAAAAGGGAAATAAAGCCGTTTCCGTCTGTATTTGCGGCATAAACGTCCCGCCTGTGAATCTGAATTGCATTTTCCTCATAGGAAATCCCCATAAATTCATAGAGGGAGGCAACCACCAATTCCGGCTTCAGGTTATCGGAACTTCCGGTGGACAGCTTCAGGTAAAAACAGGGTTTTCCCTCCCGCTCAGACACCTCAAATTCATACACCAGAGCCTTTAAATCCATGACCTTTTCACTTTTCTTGGTCTTTTTGGTAATGAGCACTTCCTGCTGCTCCTTAAAAAACCTCTGGATGCCTGTCCTTAATTCTTCCACGGACACAGGCGGCTCATAGCCCTCTTTATAAAACAAATCATAATCTGCCGCTGCCACAATGGACATGGCGGTTTTCGCATGGTCCGGCAGCTTCACATATCCGGTAATTTCCACGCCCTCCACCATGGTATCATTCAATATCTGAATGGCTTCTTTGCTGGAAGGTGTGGTATTTACCTCGATATCTAAATACTCACCGTCACTGGTAATCCCCACCCCCAAAGGCGCCGCAAAGGACATAATCTGGTGGGGGGAAAATCCTTCGGAATAGCAGATGTCAATATCTGCCCGCCTGATTGCTTTCTGAAAATACCGCATAATATCCAGATGGCCAATAAAACGCATCACGCCGTATTTGCGGAATTTTATCCGTATTTTTATCATAACTGTTTCTGCCTTTCTAACTAATTCCTGTCCGCCACACAGACACCCGTCTTAAAACGTGCCGCACCGCAGCCGGAGCATTTCATCCGGCAGTTTGGCGTTACCGTTTCTCCCATGGCAGTCTGCCACTCCCGCTTTAAGAACTCCTTCGTCACTCCGGTATCAATGAAATCCCAGGGGAAAATCTCATCTAACGGACGCTCCCTCATGGTGTAGAAATCCATGTCAACGCCGCATTCCTCGAAAGCGTCTAACCATCTCTGGTAATCAAAAAATTCAGACCAGGCGTCAAAGATACCGCCCTTCTCGTAAACCTTTAAGAGAACCTGTCCCACTTTTCTGTCCCCTCTGGCAAGAACGCCCTCTAATACCGTCACGTCCGCCTCGTGCCAGTTGTACTTGATACTCTTACGGTTCAACTGTTCCTTTACCGCATCGTTTACGATTTTTGCCCTGCCGATATAGTCCTCCGGGGGATACATTCTCGCCCACTGGAAAGGTGTAAAAGGTTTCGGCACAAAAAAGGAAGTGGAAATGGTAATCTGACATTTTCCGTTCCGCTGGTCTTTCGGTATCTCATAATAGCGCACGGCAATGTCGTTGGCAAGCTCCGGAATGGCACGCATGTCCTCCTCCGTCTCCGTAGGAAGCCCTAACATAAAGTAAAGCTTTACCTTATTCCAGCCTCCCTCAAACGCCATGCCTGCCCCCTCTAAAATGACCTCTTTGGTAAGACCCTTGTTAATCACGTCACGAAGCCTCTGGGAGCCTGCCTCCGGGGCAAAGGTTAAACTGCTCTTTTTGATATCCTGCACCTTTCCCATGACATCTAAAGAAAAAGCATCGATACGCAGGGAGGGCAGGGAAATATTGACGCCCTTTCCCTTAAATTCCTCAATCAGGAAGGTAACTAACTCTTCTAGCTGGGAATAATCGGAGGAGCTTAAAGAGCTTAAGGAAATCTCTTCATATCCGGTGGATTCCAAGCTGTGGAATGGAGCAGAAAATTTAGCGCCTAATGAGACTATCGAGTCGGTTATTAACCAAGGCACCCTGGGTATCGGATTTATAGGCTTGGCCGAATGTCTTGTGGCCTTGACCGGAAAACATCACGGTG
>JAGAIK010000427.1 GCA_017626625.1 Roseburia sp. | reverse complement strand
GGTATCTGTATCTGTACCTTGGCATTCTTCTGGTGCTGCCGCTGTTTCAGACCTTGTCTGTCCATATGAGAAAATGGGAATTTCAGATATTGCTGTTGGTTTCTGTGGTGGGAATGGGGGCGCTGCCGGTGGTGGTCCGTTATCTTCCGGGCGCAGCCTGCAGTTATATGTTTACGGAGCCTTTCCTCTCTGTCTATGTGGGGGTATTCTTTCTGGGATATTACCTGACCCATTATGTGGAACTGAAAAAAAGCTATGCCATCATCAGTGCCGTTGTCTTTGTGGGGGTGACAGCTTTGGAGGTGCTGCTGACGTACCGGGAATATTACATCAGACCGGAGGATTTCCTGTTTTTGGAGGAACGCACCTATTTGAATGTGACGTTAGCCTCTGCGGCGCTGTTTTATCTGGTGAGATATTTGGGGAGCGTTATCCGACAGGAAAAATTCTGGAGCGTGGTAAAATTTGTGGGCGGATGTTCCTTTGGGATTTATCTGTTCTCTGACATGTTTGTGGATATTTATGAGCAGTTTTATAATGATTTGAGTATGCGTGTCCACGACCTGGTGGCAGTGGTGGTTTATGAGCTGTTAATCTTTTTTACCGGAATGCTGATAACGATGGTGTTAAAAAAGATACCGTATGTGAAAAAACTGGTATAAAAATAAGATTTTTACTGGAAAGAGAATTTTTTAAGGCGCTGCGAAAGCAGCGCCTTTCCTGTTTTTTCGTCAATTTCAAAGGATATTATGAAATCAGCATTTTTCGGGTTCCGGGTAATCCACACCCTGGGTATCCACGGTAACGCTTTTCATCACCTGTGGAGCCACCGGTCTGTCACTGTAGTCCGTGGCGGTTTCCGCAATCTTGTTTACGACGTCCATTCCCTCGGTGATTTTCCCAAAAGCAGCGTATGCTCCGTCTAAATGCGGGGCATCCTTGTGCATGATAAAGAACTGGCTTCCTGCGGAATCCGGGTGCATGGCTCTTGCCATGGAGAGAACTCCGGCGGTGTGCTTTAAGTCGTTGGTGAAACCGTTCTGGTTAAATTCACCTTTAATATCGTAGCCGGGACCGCCCATTCCGGTTCCGTCAGGACAGCCGCCCTGAATCATAAAGCCCTTGATGACACGGTGGAAAATTAAACCGTTGTAATAACCTTTCTGAATTAAGCTGATGAAATTGTTGACCGTATTGGGGGCGATTTCCGGGTAAAGCTCCGCTTTCATGATATCGCCGTTTTCCATTTCGATTGTAACGATTGGATTTGCCATATGATACCTCTTTCTTTTTCTCATAAATTTGTGTGATATGACACATAAATTCATTGTAGCGAAAAATAGAAACATAGTAAAGAGAAAAATAGACTTGAAGCGGATAGAAATAGAGGGTAAAGTAAGGAAGGAAACAGAGTTCTTAAGAAAGCAGGATAAACTACGGTTTTTAAGATAGACGGAGGAAAACATGAGAAGAGAGGTACAGGCAGTTATTACCGCAGCATTTTTTGTGTTCCTTGCGGCAAATGGCATGGAAAAGGAACAGGAGGTACAGGGAATGGCGGAGCCTAAGGTGCAGGAGGCGGAGACGATAGAGACACCCCTTTATGCAGGTGTGGCAGGGGAACTGTTCAGAACGGAAATGGGGCTGTTAGAAGCGGACAAGGAGGCTTTGATTGCAGCGGCAAAGGCAAACTATCACCCGGAGGAAAAGGTGTACACCTTTTTGCAGGGACCGAAATCCTGGGGCGAGGGGCTGGAATGGTCGGGAGAGTGGAGCGGCGCGTATGTCCGGGGAAATTATTTTGGAAATTTTGGCTGCGGACTGTGCTGTATGGCAAATATTTATTCCACGCTGACAGAGTATGACTGCTCCCCCTGGGATATGTACGAATATGCGAGGCAGGTGTCGGGCTACAGCCCCAGCAGAAAAGTCGGAGCTATCGGCTGGGGTGATATGAAGGTGACTTTAAGAAAAAGCGGATTTGACACGGAGCTTTGTACGAAACCGGAAACCTTTGAGGAATTTAAAGAGCAGATGAAGAAGGCGAAGGCGGCGGTGGTGCTGGTGTGCAGCCGGGATGATGATACCTATTGGGAGAAAACAGGCGGTCATTATGTAAACCTGTTTTTGTATGAGGACGAGACGGAGGAGGTCTTTTTGGCAGACCCCGGCTCCCCGGACCGGAACCGCAATTTTATTCCGTTAAAATATGCCTATGATGCGTTAAAAACCGCAAGCCAGTACCAGTATCTGCTGGTGTACGGCTACTCGGAGGAAAACAACCAGTGGAAGCAGGACGGCATCGACGAAGCCTGGGTGGAACCGTAGAAAGTGTCTGCCAGAATCAGGGGATAGGTCTGCCGAGGGGCGAATGCCAGGGGCGGTGCAGCTTCCGGCAGGACTTGCCTCCCGGCAAATGCCGGACAAAATTTTCACAACAAAAAGTAAAATATAGTTGACAAAATGTAAACGCCATGCTATAGTAACCATATCAGAGGT
>JAGAIK010000426.1 GCA_017626625.1 Roseburia sp. | reverse complement strand
CTGCCGGCATTTTCATAATCATTGTATCCAAAACTATTTTTCCTCTATTTTTTTCAATTCCTGGCTTTCAATGGACAGCTTTTCCTCCACCAGTTCCTTCGTAATCCGGCATCTGCTGATGCTCTCGTCGGAAGGAATATGGTACATCATATCCAAAGTTACCGCCTCCATAATGGCACGTAAGCCTCTGGCTCCCGTCTTGCGCTCTAACGCCTTGTCCGCTATCGCCTCAAAGGCATCCTCATCTATCTCCAATGCCACGCCGTCTAACTCAAACAACTTCTGGTACTGCTTTGCCAGGGCGTTTTTCGGCTCCTGTAAAATGCGGATTAATGCGTTTCGGTCTAACATATCTAAGGAAACTGTCACCGGAACACGTCCGATAAACTCCGGTATCAGACCGAATTTCACAAAATCCTGGGGCAGCGCATGTTTAAATACGTCCCCAATGTTATATTCGTTTTTATCCTTCACATCCGCATTAAATCCGATGGTTTTCTGGTCTAAACGGGTCTCGATGATTTTTTCAAGTCCGTCAAAGGCTCCGCCGCAGATAAAGAGAATGTTGGTGGTATCAATCTGTATCAGCTCCTGCTGAGGGTGCTTTCTTCCCCCCTGGGGCGGAACAGATGCAACCGTGCCCTCTAAAATCTTTAACAATGCCTGCTGCACACCCTCGCCGGAAACGTCACGGGTGATGGAAACATTTTCTGATTTCTTGGAGATTTTATCAATCTCGTCGATATAGATAATTCCGTGCTGGGCACGCTCTATATTGTAATCTGCCGCCTGAATGATTTTCAGCAGAATATTTTCCACGTCCTCGCCCACGTAGCCTGCCTCCGTCAGGGTGGTGGCATCCGCGATGGCAAACGGCACATTGAGCACCCGCGCTAAGGTCTGGGCTAAAAATGTTTTACCGGAACCGGTGGGACCTAACATTAAAATATTGCTCTTCTGCAGTTCTACGCCTAAGTCTCCCCCTGCCATAATTCTCTTATAATGGTTGTATACAGCCACAGACAGCACCTTTTTCGCCTGGTCCTGCCCGATGACGTATTCGTCTAGGAAAGCCTTTAATTCCTCCGGCTTTAACAGGTTAATCTGCTCTGTTTCCTCCGGCTCCCCGGAAGCTGCCGCTTCCTCTTCCTCTAACTCTTCCTCTATAATCTCGGCACAAATATCCACACATTCATCACAAATGTATGCTCCGTTGGGTCCTGCAATCAGCTTCCGGACCTGCTCCTGCGGCTTTCCGCAAAAGGAACAACGGTATCTCTCCTCATTTCTTCCTGCCATTTTTTCTGTTCTCCATTTTTCTTGTTTTGATACACGTTGAGGGCATCCAGGATAGAATCTCAAAAACTCTTCTATTTCAGGGTACCCTCATTTCATCGACTTATCACAAGCAGTCTTTTTCCTGCAAAGACTTATCTGCTTGTAATGACATTGTCAATTAAGCCATATTCTTTTGCTTCCTCTGCAGACATATAGTAATCTCTCTCGGTATCTGCTGCAATGACATCATAAGGTTTTCCTGTGTTTGCTGCAAGGATTTCATTTAATTTTTTCTTGGTCTTTAAAATGTTTTCCGCCGCAATCTGAATCTCGGTTGCCTGACCCTTTGCTCCGCCGGAGGGCTGGTGAATCATAATCTCCGCATTCGGAAGGGCTAATCTCTTTCCCTTGGTTCCGCCTGCTAATAAGAAGGCTCCCATACTGGCTGCAAGACCGATACAGATGGTGGAAACATCACATTTGATGTACTGCATGGTATCGTAAATTGCCATTCCTGCGGTCACCATTCCGCCGGGGGAATTGATGTATAACTGAATGTCCTTTCCCGGGTCCTCAGATTCTAAGAACAAAAGCTGCGCCACTACAAGGCTTGCCGTTGTCTCATTGACTTCCTCCCCAAGGAAAATGATTCTGTCTTTTAATAAGCGGGAATAGATATCGTAATTGCGCTCTCCCCTGCTGGTCTGTTCCACAACGTAAGGTACTAAACTCATGATGATTCCTCCATTCTGCTGCCTCCCGCAGTACAAGTCCTGCCTGCTGCGGTCTGGTATATTTTAGAAATATTTTATAATTGCTTATAAGCCTAAACAGACCGGCCCGTCCGAGCCAGTCTGTATCTGTCGCCTGCTTTAGCCGCAGAGAAACCTTATTCCTCTGTTTCCTCTATTGCTTCCGCTTCTTTCTCTTTCTTGGTTTTCGCTTTTGCTCTCTCTTTTACGTTCTCCATGATTAAGTCAACAGCTTTGGTTACTTTTAAGTCTCTTGCCATGGATTCTTTCTCAGAATCGCCCATGTACTCTTTGAGTTTGTCAGCCTCCATGCCGTAAGCTGCAGCCATCTTCTCAACCTCTGCGTCGATTTCTTCATCGGTTACTTCGATGTTTTCCTCTTTTGCAATCTGCTCTAATACAAGGCTGCTCTTAATACGGGTCTCTGCCTCCGGGCGAACCTGCTCTTTTAATTTGTCTAAAGTTAAGCCGGAGAACTGCATATACTGCTCCATGGAAAGTCCGCTCTGTGCGATTCTCTGTGCGAACTCGTTAATCATATTCTCACACTGGGTCTCTAACATTGCCTCCGGAATTTCCATTGTGGATTTGTCAATAATCTTCTGGATTGCCTCATCCTCTTTGGTGCGCTTTGCTTCGTTCTCTTTCTGCTCTTCTAAGTGTTTCTTTAAGTCCTCTTTGTACTCCGCTAAGGTATCAAACTCGGAAACGTCCTGTGCAAATTCATCATCTAACTCAGGAAGCTCTTTTGCTTTGATTTCGTGGATTTTTACTTTGAATAAAGCAGGCTTTCCGGCTAATTCTGCTGCCTGGTACTGCTCCGGGAAAGTAACGTTTACGTCTACCTCGTCCCCTGCATTTTTGCCTACTAACTGATCCTCAAAGGTATCAATGAAAGAGTGGGAGCCAATCTCTAAGGAGTGGTTTTCCCCTTTTCCGCCCTCGAATGCAACTCCGTCCACAAATCCCTCGAAGTCAATCACTGCGGTATCACCGTTCTGAACAGGTCTGTCTGTTACGGTTACGGTTCTTGCATTGTTGTTTCTTTCTTTCTCTAATGCTTCTGCCACTTCCTCATCAGATACGGAAGTATCAATCTTTGTTACCTGTACGCCTAAGTATTTGCCCAGTTTTACTTCCGGTCTTACAGCAACCTCTGCGGTAAAAATGAAAGGTTTGCCGGATTCTATCTGTACCACATCAATCGTAGGTCTGGAAACGATATCCACACCGCTCTCATCCACTGCTGACGGATAATTCTCCTGAATTAACGTATTTGCTGCATCCTCATAGAATACTGCTGCACCATACATTTTTTCAATCATCTGTCTCGGCACTTTTCCTTTACGGAAGCCTGGAATGCTGATTTTGCCTTTCTCTTTCATATATGCAGCCTGAATTGCTTTCTCCACTTCCTCTGCTGCAACTTCAATGGTAAGTTTTGCCATGTTCTTTTCTAAATTTTCTACCTGTACACTCATTATGACTTGTTTCCTCCTTAATAATATATTCCACTTAAATGTACATTTCCGTTCAAATACAGTCGCCAGCAGCCCCATTTTCAAGGGTTTCTGCCTATTTTATCGGAAAAAAGGGCGTACTTCGACTATCACAGTCATTTTAGGATTATAACATACTCATGCGGAAAATACTAGCTTTTTTTTCAATCTTATGCCTAAACTGCAAAAAGAAATGTGAAAGAACTCACTCCTTAACACATTTCTTTTTGTCTGTCCTCTATTTTTTCCGGTTATGGAAGATTCCTGCGATCACCGCACCCACTACTGCCACTGCTGCTACAATGCCCACTGTCCGGGACTTATTTTTCTCCGGTTTGGCGGTCTCTGCTGCCTTTTTTGACGGTTCTGCTGCTTCCGCCTTTACCAACACCAGCGCGGAAATAGGGCTTACCTTCGCTGTCCCTGTGGTAATGGTCTCAATGGTATCAGTGCCTGCCTGTTCTCCATTGATACATACCTTCCATGTCCCCTCCGGCAACTGCACCCGGGTTTCCTTCGTATTGGGATTAAAAATCACAAACAGCTCCTCCGCCGTTTCTCCATTGACACCGCCCTGAATGGAAAAGGCTGTCACGTTGGGCTCTAAACCGTCTACGGCTGCCACATGTGTCCTTACCTCCTCTGCGTCGGTGAGGCGCAGCGCCCCGTGGGCTTTCCGGAAAGCAATCAGTCCCTTGTAATATTCAAAAACCCTGGCATACTCTTCTTCCTCTAAAGTCGCCCACTTTATGCTGTTGACCTCATCCGGAGAAGCATAGCTGTTTTCCACAAATTCTCCGTCAGAATCCACTTTGGTGCGGAGCATTTCCTCCCCTGCCTGCAAAAACGGAATGCCCTGGGAGGTCATATAAATAGCTGCTGCAAGATTATTCATTTTTATGTGGTCTTCCCGCTTCGCCGCCGGAGTTCCTCCGGCAATCCTGTCCATCAGGGTCAGGTTATCGTGGCAGGAAGCATAATTTACGGTCTGCGTGGGGGATTTGCACCATTCCGGCAGCCCCATAAAGCATTTTTCCACCTCTTCCTCTAAGCCTGCGGCTCCGGT
>JAGAIK010000425.1 GCA_017626625.1 Roseburia sp. | reverse complement strand
GAGTATCCATCTTTTAAATCTGACACCCCTAAGCGTTTCATCCGTTCCCGATGCCACTGCGCATTTATCTGCAGCAGCCCCACACAATTTCCATTCACGGCATCCTCCCTGCCGGAGCTCTCTATCTCAATCATAGCCATTAGAAGTTCCGGGCAGATGGAATACTCTGCGCCTATCTCCCGGCAGTACTTCTGCTGTTCCTTGGAAATCCATGTATCCTCTATCCCATCTGTTTCCACAGGTGCAGCATAAGCCTGTAATCTCATTACGGAAGAAACCAACCACACCAGTGTCAATGTGAATAAAAGAATCAATACCGCCATTACCGCTTTGCTCCTTCTCATTTTCCCTTCACCCTTTCTATCGTCTCCTCGTCCAGCACCCTCGGACGATAACTCCTGTTCATATGGTATTTTTCCTGCTTTCTAACTTCTCCAAGTACCTGCTCAAGCTCATTTAAGAACTTCTTATTTCCCTGGACAAACTCCACGACACTTTTCAGTTCCTCCACACTATCCTTGTACTGTCTGCGCTCCTGCCTTGCTTCTGACAAATATCCCGCAATTTTGGCTCGCTCGTGATAATTTAAATTTTCCAGTTCCAACAAATGCAAATAGTCCTGTGTCAACTCGTCCTGCTCTTTTTCCTTTTCCATGCTCCATGTGTATTCACTCTGCGCATTTCTAAGAAAATTCAAGAAGTCCTCCACATGCTTTGATATTTTCTCCTGCATAGTGCCTCCGTTAAAGCATCATCATATTAGATGCCTGTTTCATAATCTTCATGGTAACTTTGGTCTGCCCGCTGTCATTCAGCAGCCGGATGACATTATTTAGTGTTCTATCCAGTAATCTGAAGCACCCGGTCTGTGAATTGGTTGCCCGGACTAAAAACTCCGCCATGGCAGCCTCGTCGATATCATAGCCCTCCAGATAGTCCCTGACCTCCTGCTGTGACAGTCCCCGCAGCTTATAATAAAAATCCATTCGATTCGTAAAACGCTTATCATAGCCCTTCAGCAGATTTTCAAGTATTGGCTCTCCCGCTATGACAAGTCCCACATCCGCCGAGTCGGTGATGTTCCTCAGCAGTTCTATTTTCTTCTGGGTGTACTTGTTTATCAGTTTGTCCGCCTCGTCCATGATGAGAAGATAACCCTCATTCACATTGAAAAACTCAATAATGCGTTCCATCCGCTCGTCAATGCTGCCATAGCTCCGGGACATTCCTATCCGGCTCTCTATCCGGCGGACGATATCCTTGCAGTTCATGGTCTCGTTGCCCTCGATGTAAACCACCCTCGGCATTTTGGCATAACGCTTCAGGGTGTGGGTTTTACCATAACCGGATTTTGCGACAATGATTCCCAGTGCCATGTTCTCCTGACACGCCTTGCAGATACCGATGGTCTGAATATAATCTGTAGATTCGAAGTACTCTATTTTTTTACGGACACCGGAGACAACCTTTAATTCTGGCTTTGCTTCTCCCTCGTCTGCATGGCTTCCCGCTTCATACTCATGGACAAACTTCCATAATCTTTCTTCCAGTTCTGTGGAATCCGTCTCATATTTACCATTTAAATATCTGCTCACCGCTGGGCGGGAGTAGTCGATTCTCAATGCCAACTCCTGTTTATTCATTTTGATTTCTTTTAAAATCTCATTCACCCGGTCTGCCAGTGTTTTCTCCTGCGTGTATGTTCTTTCCATTAATGCTTCCATAATCTTCCCAACCTTTCTTTGTCCTTGTGTCAAAAATCTTAATTATAACGCCCGCAGAGATTTCAGTGCATCCTCCGCTTTCTTATTTATATATTCGTTTTCTTCTACCTCCTCCGGCTCCTGTGTCTTTCCCCGGAAACCGTTCCGGTAATCTCTATCCAGTGGCATGGAAACCAGATTGTCCTTCTTTTTAGGCTTTTTCCCAATCATGAGGTCGATTCCTCCGGTAACGGAACTGAAGCCCACATACTGGTCATTTATCTCTTTGAACATTTCCTCGAATGGGATATTCGCCTCTTCCAGCCTCTTGCGGTCTTCACGCAACTGCCGATTCTGTTCCTTCATATGTTTTAGAAGTGCAGCTTCCGACACGTGAGTACCAAAGGCAAGCAGTTCCTGACATTCCGCCTCACAGATGGTTTTGCCATCTTTCCCGATAACGAAAATAGTTGATATGTCGTTCTTGTCATACCGGATGCTTAAGGTTTCATTGATGTGCGTCCAGAGCGCCGGATGGTCATAGACTTTTCCATACCGTCGGATACCGAAGTTATAAATTCTTACGTTATCCTCTCGGTACATGAGAACGATTTGAGCCGGTTTAGGTGGAGCGGGCTTGTAGTAATGTTCTTCGTTATTAAAAAGCTCCTGCGGTTTTAAATATTTCTCCCCTGCCTTTCTCAGACCGTTATGCGTTTTATTTTTATATTTCTTTTCCAACCACGTGTGCCACTGCTCGTAAAACTCTTCCATGGTCAGCAGTTCTCCTCTGTCACACATCTTTTGAATATCCTTTGGTATCTTGGCATCCGTCAGAGAACCTGTAAGGGTTCCAGTGTAAGACGTAAATTGTTTTGTAAATCTGCTGCATACCCCGCCAAAGAAACGCTCAATCTGTGCTTTCGTCCATGGCTGGTAAGGCAGCGCCCGGTGAATGTGCTCTATCCCCAATTTCCGGTAAAAACCGTTTGCTAGGTCTATATAGTTTGTACCCTCAATATCACGCTGATTTCGAGGAACTCCGGTCATCATTTCCGCCGTATAGTCCTTTCCATTGTCTATCAGCAGCCACTCCGGTACGCCGCATCCGGGAGTATTAATCAGCTTGATTAAACTCTCTTTTAAAATGTCAGAATTAGCATGATGGCAAATTACATCGCCGATAATCATTCTGCTTCTCACGTCAATCCACGCCACCAACACAGGCTTAATAGGTATTGTCCTTCCGTTTGGCAAATTATAAGAAACCCAGCAGTCAAAGGTGTGCTCGTCTCCCATCACCACTTCCATGGGGCGGAGCACTGTGGTGTCCATGAGAGCCTTACCCATGACCTTATTCTTGTACTCTCGCACTCCATGGCTCGCCAGATACCAAGCATTTTTCATGCCTTCATCTTCCATGAGGTAACTGATATACCGAACCACTGACTGATAGGAAGGTATCCGTTCCCAGCCATTCAGTCCTGCCAGTATCTGCAACTTGTCATAAAGCAGTTCCCTCGTCCCCTGGTTCATGGCAAATTCCTTGTTAAACCAGATATTCTTAATCGCCTGCTTTACTTCCGGAGTGAAGCTTGGGAACGTGCCAGATTCCTTTGGTTTCCTACATAAAGCTAGGATTTTCAAGTAATCATAATCCGCTCCGTCCTGCTTATGTAACTGATAAGCCCACGCTGACGCTTCCTGATAGGCTTTCACATATCGGTACAAGGTTCTTTTCCCCTTTCCGATGCGCTCCTGTGCGAAGGTGTCGGCATACTCTGATTTCCCTTTTTCACTGTACTGGAGGAACTCCCGGACAATATTTCCAAGCTCCATTGCCTTATACCACTCCGCCTTATGCTTCTCCCGGAACCAGTCGATATCCTCATTCACGTACCATGGTTTTTCCTGTTCTGCCGGGGCAGCCTGTCCCAGACCAAGTGTTTCCAGACCTGCCTCCTCCTGCAGTTTCATCCTCTCTTTATAAGCGCTGCGTGCCTGCTTTGAGAGTGACGAGACGGCGATTAAAACAGAATCCCTCCCGCCAGTTTCAGATTTTTCCGCTCTGGCTAAATATTTCTCTGGGTTTCTTTGCACTTTCTTCTTTATGGTTTCATACCCCAGCCCCTCCAGACTTGCAGCTTCTGCCAGTGAAATATATTCCTCAGCCATCTTCTTCACCCCTTTACTCTATTTCGATTTCTAATATTCTACTGATTTCGCTCATGTATTTTTTTCCAGTTCTCTCACCGTGAATAATCATATTAAGATACTGCGGTTTCATTCCGAGAGTATCTGCCAGCTCGGACGCCGTCATATCTTTATCTATTAACTTTTTCTTTATCTGTTTTCCTAATGGAGTTGGTCTGTTTGCTTCTCTCGTTTCACATCACCGCCTTTTGTGGTATAATCTCCTTAGAAAGGAGATTATCTACTATGAAATATACTTATTTATCAAAACATGAGTTTCACTCTAAATGCCCCTGTGGCTACCAATTAACTGAATATGCGAAAACATTTGTACCACCGAAATTTAATATGGATTTTGTCAAAGCTGAAATATCCCAAACAGATGAGAACACATATACTGCCATATATGATGTTCTTTCACCCGATACAGAAAAAGTTGGTCAATTAGAAGTTGAATGTACTATATTTCCTAATCGGGATTATCGTTATAAACTCATTCATAAAAGTGGAAACTTTCAAAATCCAAACAATCGCACACTTTCTTAATTTCTAATGTTGCGAGTGGCTTTCGGTAAATGCTGTCATAGACCATCACCTCTATCTTGTCATCGGCATCCTCACTTACATGGGCGGATGCCGTATCTTCTAATAACCTCTCCACTATTAAAGCCAGGTTTTCCCGGTCATCATTTGTTAGAGCATGTTTTTCTGCATTTACAATCTTCATCACCTTAATAAGCCTGTCCACTCTCTCCTCTGCCATCTTCTTTTCCGCCTCAGGTAAGTCCTCTCTTCTAGCTTTTTTTTGCTCTGCCAATAGAAACTCTTCTAATAAATTCAGCTCTTCTTCCACATCCTCCCGTTTAATCTCCCCTATCATTTTTCTTACACACGCAATTTCTTCCCGTGATAGTGCATTTGGAATTTCATTCTCCTTGCATAAAGTTAAAGCACTCTTATCGTTTTCCTCCTGTTTCTTCATTCTGGACAAGTGTTCCTCCATGACAGT
>JAGAIK010000424.1 GCA_017626625.1 Roseburia sp. | reverse complement strand
GGTGCAGCAAATTGTATGAAATTCTCAGAATCCTTAAAGAAAAACAAAGATTTTAAGCAGGTGTACAGCCAGGGGAAGTCTTATGCCAACAGGTACCTGGTGATGTATGTACTGAAGAATAATACCGAGAGAAACCGTATCGGAATATCCGTTAGTAAAAAAGTTGGAAACAGTGTTATAAGACATCATCTTACCCGGTTAATCAGGGAAAGCTACAGACTACATGAAGACATGTTTGATAGTGGTTTAGACATTGTAGTCATTGCAAGAACGACAGCGCGGGATATTACATATCGCGAGGCAGAGAGTGCGCTGCTGCATCTTGGAGGTCTTCACAGGATAGTAAACCAGTAAAAAAGAAAAGAAGATGGAATCGTTTTGAAAAAAATAGTAATAGCCTTGATAAAATTCTATAGAAAGTATTTATCTCCAATGAAAACCACAAAATGTCCGTACTGTCCGACCTGTTCGCTCTATGGCTTAGAGGCAGTGGAAAAATACGGGGCGTTTAAGGGAGGAGTTTTGGCTTTATGGAGAATTTTAAGATGCAATCCTTTTTCGAAAGGCGGATATGACCCGGTTCCATAGTGGAGGTATTGATTCGTGTCGGATATATTATTAACTGCATATAATGGTGCAATTCTTGGACCGATTGCAAAATTATTAGGTTGGGTAATGAATGGGATTTACCAGCTAATGTCCATGATAGGCATTGAGAATGTAGGTTTATCCATTATTATCTTTACATTAATTGTTTATATGTGTTTGTTTCCGCTGACTTATAAGCAGCAGAAATTTTCAAAGTTATCACAGAAAATGCAGCCTGAACTTCAGGCTATTCAGAAAAAATATAACGGCAAAAAAGACCAGGCGTCCATGATGGCGATGAATGAGGAAACCCAGGCAGTTTATGAAAAATATGGTGTTTCCATGATGGGCAGTTGTGTTCAGTTGTTAATTCAGATGCCTCTGCTGTTAGCTTTATATCGTGTGTTTATGAATGTGCCGGCTTATGTATCTGGTGTAAAAGGAAACTTTACAGAGTTGGTAAACGGGATTATGGCTACCAGCGGGTTTCAGGATAAGATGACCCAACTGGTGACGGATTTAAGAATTGTTACAACGCCTTCCGCAGATTTTACAGTAGCAGATAAGACGGAGCTTGCCAATTATACCGTAGATGTTTTATACAAGATGAATTCTGCCGGATGGGACAAGCTGCAGGAGATGTTTCCGTCGTTGGCAGGAATTATTGATTCTACCTATGAGGCTGTGGAGCATGTAAATACATTTATTGTATACAATATTTCTGATACGCCATGGCAGATAATTACAAGTAATTTCAGTAATCATAATTATGTTATGGTATTTGCGGCAATTTTGATTCCGGTGATTTCCTATCTGACTCAGGTACTTAACATTAAGATGATGCCGCAGCAGGAAACAAGCAATGCTTCTAATAACAGTAATTCCGATGCAATGGCACAGCAGATGAAAATGATGAATAATATCATGCCGTTATTTTCTCTGGTTATGTGTTTTACCGTTCCGGTAGGTCTTGGCATTTACTGGATTGCCGGTGCAGTGATAAGAACCGTACAGCAGTTCTTCTTAAATAAGCATTTTGAAAAGATTGACCTGGAAGATATCATTAAGAAAAATCAGGAAAAAGCCAAGAAAAAGCGTGAAAAAATGGGAATCGCAGAGAACCAGATTTCCAATGCGGCGAAACTCAACACCAGAAGCCTCTCTGATAAGGCGGCAAAGGCGAATATGAGTTCCGCAGAAAAAGAGCTTCAGCTTGAAAAAGCAAGGGCAGCCCAGGCAAGAGCAAAGCAGGGAAGTATGGCGGCAAAGGCAAATATGGTACGTGATTTTAATGAGAGAAACAGCAGAAAATAAAGGAAAGGACAGGGGTATAACGTTATGGAATTTATTGAGATTTCAGCAAAGACAGTGGATGATGCAATTACAGAAGCTCTGGTAAAATTGGGGACAACCAGTGACAAAATCGAATATGAAGTGATTGAAAAGGGCAGCGCCGGATTTATCGGAATCGGCAGAAAAGATGCCGTGATTAAAGTACGCAAGAAATATACGGTAGAAGATGACACAAGAGAATTTTTAACCAAGGTGTTTGCTGCCATGGGTTTGGAAGTGGAAATCATGATTGAGAAACCTGAGGACAGCAACGTGGTAAGCGTAGAGTTAAAGGGAAATGATATGGGTGTCCTGATTGGAAAAAGGGGACAGACCTTAGATTCCTTACAGTATCTTACCAATCTTGCAGTCAACAGAAATGCGGAAAGCTTTGTGAAGGTAAAAATCGACACGGAAGATTACCGGAAGAGAAGAAGAGAGACGTTAGAGAACCTTGCAAGAAACATTGCTTACAAGGTGAAGCGAACCAAACGTCCTGTATCTTTAGAGCCGATGAACCCATTTGAGCGCCGGGTCATTCATTCCACTTTACAGAATGATAAATTCGTAACCACCCACAGCGAGGGAGAAGAGCCTTACAGACATGTGGTTGTAACATTAAAGAGATAATTTTAAAATGGGTATCCTTACGGATGCCCATTTTTGCACATGGAGGTAGTATGAAAACAGACACAATCGCAGCAATCGCAACAGCGATGTCAAGTTCGGGAATTGGGATTGTACGTATCAGCGGGGAGGATGCGGTATCCATTGCGGAACAGATTTTTCAAATGAAAAATGGAAAAAAGTTATCTGAAATGCCTACCCATACTATTCATTATGGACATATCCATGACGGAGAGGAAATCATAGATGAAGTAATGGTGCTGCTGATGCGGGGACCGAAAAGCTACACCAGGGAAGATACCGTGGAAATTGACTGTCATGGCGGCGTGTATGTCATGAAGCGGATTTTAGAGACAGTAATTAAGTACGGGGCAAGACCTGCAGAGCCGGGAGAGTTTACCAAGCGGGCATTTTTGAGCGGAAGAATTGATTTGTCCCAGGCGGAATCTGTCATTGATGTGATTCAGGCAAAAAATGAATTTGCCTTAAAAAGTTCCATGAAGCAGTTGTCCGGTTCTGTTTCGGAGGCTATTCGGGAAGTGCGAGGGGAAGTGCTGCATGAGATAGCCTTTATTGAATCTGCATTAGACGACCCGGAGCATATCAGCTTAGAGGGATATCCGGAAAAGTTGAAGGAAATTGTGGAAGGGGTGTCAGAGAAAATAGAGAAACTGCTTTCCACCAGTGAAAATGGAAGGATTTTAAAAGAAGGGATTTCTACCGTTATTGTGGGAAAGCCCAATGCCGGAAAATCGTCATTACTTAACACTTTAGTGGGTGAGGAGCGGGCGATTGTTACAGATATTGCCGGAACTACCAGGGATGTCTTAGAAGAACAGATTCAGTTGAATGGAATTCTGTTAAATATCATTGACACTGCCGGGATTCGGGAGACCGAGGATGTGGTGGAGAAAATCGGTGTGGATAAGGCAAAGAAGTATGTGGAAGATGCGGATTTGATTATTTATGTGGTGGATACATCTACGGCGTTAGATGAAAATGATTTTGAAATTATGGAATTGCTGCAGGAAAGGACTGCCATCGTGCTGATGAATAAATCAGACTTGACTCCGGTAACTACGGTGGAGGAAGTGAAGAAGCATTTAGACAAAACGGTGATTTCCATTTCTGCTAAGGAGCAGATTGGAATAGAGGAATTGGAAGAAAAAATTAAGGAGCTGTTCTTTCACGGGGAAGTAAGTTTTAATGATGAGGTGTATATTACAAATATTCGTCATAAAACTGCTTTACAGGAGGCGCTTCATAGTTTACATTTAGTGGTGCAGAGTATTTCTGACGGAATGCCGGAGGATTTTTATTCCATTGATTTGATGAATGCTTATGAGGAATTGGGAAGCATTATCGGAGAAGCGGTGGAGGATGATTTGGTGGAGGAGATATTCAGTAAATTCTGTATGGGGAAATAAACTGGTTTTAGAAGAAAGTCGAAAAACTTTTCAGAGGAAAAACTTTTCGGAGAAAAGAGGAAAAAAATGGCTGCGATAGAAGAAAATTATGATGTGGTGGTCGTGGGAGCAGGTCATGCAGGGTGCGAAGCTGCTTTGGCTTGTGCAAGACTTGGTTTAGAGACAATTATTTTTACGGTAAGTGTGGACAGTATTGCATTAATGCCCTGCAATCCCAATATTGGAGGAAGTTCAAAAGGTCATCTGGTGCGGGAGATTGACGCTTTAGGCGGACAGATGGGAATCAATATTGATAAGACATTTATACAGTCTAAGATGTTGAACAAGTCTAAGGGTCCGGCGGTGCATTCCCTCCGTGCCCAGGCGGATAAGGCGAATTACAGTATGGAAATGCGGAAAACATTGCAGAATACGGAGCACCTTACCATTCGTCAGGCGGAGGTGGCGGAATTGATTACTACCATGGATGAGGAATATGAACGGAAAGCAAAGGAAGGATTGTCTGCTTCGGATGGCAGTAAAGAAGGGACCCCAGAGCAGTTTAAAAATCAGAAGATTGTGGGAGTAAAGACAGTATCCGGCGGAACTTATTATTGTAAGGCGGTGGTGCTCTGTACCGGGACGTATCTCTGTG
>JAGAIK010000423.1 GCA_017626625.1 Roseburia sp. | reverse complement strand
GTCCATGGCAATGACTGTTCCGGTTAAACCGCCCTCTGTCTCGGAGTCTTTCAGTTCACGGGATGCCATACCGATGTCACAGGTTCCCTCTAAGGCATTGGTCATACCTGTGGTGGAGTCACTCTCCTGAATTTCAATTTCAACTGCTGCATTTACTGCGCCATAAGCCTCTTTTAATTTCTCAATAACAGGTGTTACGGAAGAAGAACCGGCTACTACTACCTTGCCCTCAGCACCGTTGCTTGCGAAAGCTTCTGCTGCGTCATCTACGGTGATATATCCGTTATCGGAAACCACTGCCTGACCCTCGGCGCTTAAAATAAAGTTTACAAAATCCTGTGCTGCGTCGCTGATTTCACCCTTGGTTGCAATATTGAACGGTCTTGCAATGGTATAAGTTCCGCTCTTGATGTTCTCTACCGTTGCTTCTGCTCCGTCGATGGAAACAGCTTTTACAGTATCATTTAAGGAACCAAGAGAGATATAACCAATAGCGTATTCATCTCCTGCAACGGTGGTCATCATAACGTCGGTGCTGTTTGTGATATTTGCCTCGTCTGTGGTGTAATCCACCTTTTCACCGGATTCGTCTTTTTCCTCAATACCGAACAGCTCAATGAATGCGCCTCTGGTACCGGAACCGTCCTCACGGGAGGTTACGTTAATGTATTCGCTGGCATCGAAATCGCCTGCTGCATCGCTAGTCTCTGCATTATTATCTGTTGCTGCGTCACTGCTCTCTGCGCTGTCTGTGGTATCTGCTGCCGCGTCTCCTGCGTTTACTGTGCCCGCATTTGCTGTTCCTGCATTTCCTGTCGTATCAGCGGTTCCACCGTTGCCGCAGCCTGCTAAAACACCTGCTGCCATCATACCTGTCAATAACATGCACATTACTTTCTTTTTCATTTTACAATCCTCTCTTTTTCTTCTTACTGGGGCTTTGTGCCCTGCAATCTTTTTCTATCTCGTTTACATGGACTACTTTATGCCCTGCATGTAAAATATAAAGACGGCTTTCTGTAAAATGTGAGTAAAATAAAAGTAAAGATTCTGCTAATGCCGGACACTAATTATTCAGGCGAAAAAAACATTCCTGGGAGTTTAGCTCCACACCGGAATTTTGCACCCGCAGATAAGTCCCGTCGCTCTGCAGTTCCCTTGCTTTCACATTATCCCGCAGGGTCAGATTGAAGATTCCGCATACCCGCTCTTTGACCTCTTTCTCTAAGAGGGGCACTGCTATCTCCACCCGTTTTGTGGTATTTCTTGTCATAAAATCCGCAGAGGCAATATACACCCTGCATTCCTCCGTCTCCGGTCTGCCGAAAATATAGATTCTGGAGTGCTCTAGGTAGCGCCCCACAATGCTGATGACACGGATATTTTCCGTATAGTCCTTCACACCGGGACGCAGGCAGCAGATTCCGCGGATAACCATATCAATCTTTACCCCTGCCTTAGAAGCCTCCACCAGCTTTTCGATAATCACTTTGTCGGTGAGGGCGTTCATTTTCAGTCCGATATACCCCTCTTTTCCTGCATTTGCCTTCTCTATCTCCCCGTCAATCAGGGCAAGCACCTTATTTTGCAGACATTTCGGCGCCACAAGCAACTGTTTCGTTTCCTCCATCAACTGTGCTAAGCAAAGCGCCTGAAATACCTCCGCCGCCTCCTCGCCGATGGCTTTATCCGCCGTCATCACGGACAAATCCGTATAAAGCTTTGCTGTTTTCTCGTTATAATTTCCGGTGCCAATCTGGGTAATGTAATGAATGCCGTCCTCTTTTTTATATGTAATCTGGCAGAGCTTCGAGTGCACCTTAATATGGTCAATGCCGTAGATAATCCGGCAGCCCGCATCCTCTAACCGTCTTGACCACTCGATATTATTTTCCTCATCAAACCTTGCCCGCAGCTCCACTAACACCACCACTTCCTTGCCGTTTTCCGCCGCATCAATCAGAGCTTCTACAATTTGTGAGTTTTTTGCCACACGATACAGCGTCATGCGGATAGATACTACAGATTTATCCTGTCCTGCCTCCTGCAGCAGACGGATAAAGGGCTTCATGCTCTCAAAGGGATAGCTTAAGAGACGGTCCTTTTCCTCAATCTGGGAAATCATGGAGCGCTCACCGTCAATGGAAGCCGGCAGCCGGGGTACCTGTTTTTCATAAAATAATTCCTTTTTCCCCCGGAGAGCGTCCTGAATCTTGGATAAGAAGGACAGCTCTAAGGGCGATTCTGAGAAAAATACCTGCTCCGGGAACAGCTTTAGCTCTTTTCTTAATTTTTCAATGACGGTGTCGTCTAACACCCGGCTGTGCTCTAATTTCACCGGGCAAAGTTTCCTTCTGGTACGAATGAGTTTTTCCATGGAATCCCGGTAGTCTAAATCCTCGTCGTAAAATGCTTCGTCCACGTCAATGTCCGCATTGCGGATGATTCGTATCAGGGATTTGCTCTTTACCGTATAATGGTTATACACCAGGGGAAGGAAATGTAAAATCAGCTCCTCCACCAGAATATAGCGCCCCTTTGCGGAGGGCACCTCCACCACCCGGTGGAACACCTCATTGCTGCAGGGAATGATTCCCAGCTTGTCGCTGCCCTTGCTTCCGAGTACCACCACGGCATAGATTTCCTTATTTTTTAAGAAGGGAAAGGGCTGCTTTTTCCCGATGACCTGGGGCGAGAGCAGCGGCAGAAGGGATTCCGTGAAATAATTTTCCAGATACGCCTTATCCTCCGGCAGAATATCGGAAAACCGCACGCACTCAATCCCTTCTTTTTCCAGCTGCTTCATGCACTCCCGGTACACGTTATCTTTCTGCTCCGACAAGGTCTTTGAAGCGGCAAAAATTGCGTCCAACTGCTCTTTGCTGGTCATTCCGGTCTTGTTATCTCTGGCATTTTTATCCGCTAACATCTGGTCGTACAGCGAGCCCACCCGCACCATAAAAAATTCGTCCAGGTTGCTCTGGAATATGGATAAAAAGGAAATCCGCTCGCAGAGAGGCACGGATTTATCGGCGGCTTCCTCTAATACCCTCCCATTGAATTTCAGCCAGGACAGTTCCCGGTTCTCTAAGTACTTTTGTTTTTTTCCTGTGTTCATTTTCATTCTCCTGTCTTTTTACATTTTTTCTATGCGTCTGCGCAGCTCTAACATCTGGTTATCCACCCCGGCGATTACGTCGGAATAGGCCTTTATCTCCCGCTCCACGTTTTCTATCTGCCCTGCGTCTTTTTTGTAGCACATCTGGGTGTCTAATTCCGCCCAGTAGTCCATGGCGAAGGAGCGTATCTGAATTTCTACCCGCACTTCCTCCGTCTTATCCAGGTACGTGACAGGCACCCCTACAATAAGATGGACGCTCTGGTAGCCGCTCTTTTTGGGATTTTTCACATAGTCCTTCTCCTTAATCACACGCAAATCCCTCTGCTCCCTGATTTTTTCCGCCACCTCGTAAATGTCGTCGCAGAAATAGCACACGACGCGGATTCCTGCGATATCGTTTAATTCCCCCACCGCTTCCTTAAAGCAAACCTTTCTGCCCTTTCGGATTAGTTTTTTTATAATGCTGTCGGTGGTTTTTATCCTTGCGGACATATTGCGAATGACCTGACGGCTTTTCTGTTCCGTCAGGTCAGCGTTCATCATCCGCAGCTTCGCCTGCATGACGTCCATGGCAAAGGCATATTTCAGCCGTACCATGGGCGCTTCTATCTGTTCTTTTAACTCTTCTTCTATAGACAAGGATATAGCTCCTGTTGCTTCTCCTTTTATTTCTATTCTGTTTTTCCTGTTTTTAGACCCTTTCTTCGACAAATCCTTTCTCCCTGTTTTCTCTTTCTTATTCTGTTCTTTTTGCCCTGTATTCCGTCAGAGGCTCCTCTGTATGGTTCTCACTTTCCCTGTTTTCTACGCTTCTGGTCTGTAAGCAGAACAGAAGAAATCCCACAAGAATCATTCCTGCGATTGCCAGCACGCCTGCTTTTGAGGTGTGAAACAACTGGGTGGAAATTCCCATAATCATGGTTCCCATAAAGGACGCTCCCTTTCCGAAAATATCAAATACACTGAAATATTCCGAGGATTTTTCCTTTGGAATGATTTTCGCATAATAGGAGCGGGACAACGCCTGTATTGCCCCCTGGAATACGCCCACAAAGGTTGCCATCATCCAGAATTTCCAGGCGGTATCTAACCACAGGGCATACACTGCCACTGCAAAATAGGCGCCGATGCAGACTAAAATCAGGCGGCTTGTCTGAAAGCGCTCCGTCAGTTTTCCGAAAAGAATGGCACAGGGGAACGCCACCACCTGGGTAAACAGCAGCGCCAACAGCAGGCTGGTATCGCTTATCCCTACGTCCTTGCCATAGGAGGTTGCCATCTCGATGATAGTATAGACGCCGTCAATATAGAAGAAAAAGGATAACAGGAACAACAGTACCTTTTTGTTCTCCTTTATTTCCCCAAATACCTCCGCCAGACGGTTCACCACCTGTCTGCCGCCTGCCGATACATTTTCCACATAATACTGCTGCTTATAATTCTTTAACAGCGGCACTGTCACAAGTCCCCACCAGGCTGCATTTAATATGAAGGCAATCATGGGTGCCGCCGTGCCGGAAATTCCGATGGCATCCGCCCCGAAAATCAGCCCCAGGCTTATGATAAAGGGAATACAACTTCCGATATATCCCCAGGCAAAGCCGTGGGAGGATACCTCGTCCATTCTGTCATCCGTGGTGATGTCCACCAGCATGGAGTCGTAAAAGATAAGACTTCCGCCAAGCCCCACCTTGGCAATGACAAACACCACCAAAAATCCGATGACGCTTTTCGGCAGCCCCAGCCCTGCACAGCCTAAGACACCCATCATCATAAAAAATGTAAACAACGGCTTCTTGCGGTTCTTGCCGTCTGCAATCGTTCCCAAAACCGGTCCTAACACTGCCACCAGCAAGGTGGAGATGGATATGGCATAGCTTAGATACGCTGTGGAATCTGAATTTTCCACGCCCGCCGCCTGCGCCATGTTTTTAAAATAAATCGGTATGATGGTGGACACCAAAAGCACAAAAGCAGAATTTCCCACATCATACAGTATCCAGTATTTTTCCTTTTTCTCTAATTTCTCTAATTTTTTCTTCATATTTCCCTTTCCGTGATTTCATCACTTTTCTAATACAACCTGTTCCCTGACCATCGGCACTGCTTTGTGGCTTTCTTCTTCAGCAGTTTCCTCCAAAAATGCAAATATCTGCTGATAATAGGAAACCCTGGTTTCATAGTCTCCGTTATACATCTCATGCTTCGCCTTTTCCATGTACACCATGGCTGACCTGCTCACCTGGTTTACAAATTCCACCGCCGCCCGGTTATCCACCATATGCTCTCTGCCTGCCAGAAAAATCAGTATGGGGGTGTTGATTCGTTCCAGATTTTTCTTTTTGTTTATCTTTTTTTCCGCTTTCAAAACCGCCCGCAGCCAGCCATAGGTTGCGCCATAGGTCCGGTAGTTGAAATTTGCCAGCCGCCTGTCAAACACATAGCGGTAGCGTTCCTCCGAGAGGCAGCCGCTTCCGGCAAAATCCGCCTTAAAATCAAAGCCGCTCTGCCCTGCCGCATAGCGGGTTTCCCTTCCCGTAAACACAAACCAGTCTGCAATCCGCTCCGCAAAGAGCTTAGGGCATTTTCCCGTCTTAATCCGAAGCATGGGTGCGGAAAGCACCGCCCCCTCAAAGCTGCCCGGATACTCCTCTAAATAGCGCACCGCAACCGCCCCTCCCATGGAATGAGCGAAGAGAAATTTTTTCTGCTCCCTCACAATCTCCGTCAGGAAGCAGTGAAAATCCCGCACATAATCCTCAAAATCCATAATATGGACTTTATCCCTGTCCGGGGTCATCTGCTCCGAATAACCGTGCCCCCGGTGCTCCGGCAGATAGACGGAATACCCCGCCTGCAGGAAATAATAGATTACCTCGTTGTACTTCTCCCCAAACTCGCAAAACCCATGGGAAATCACAATACAGCCCTTTGCCTTAGGATTGCGGTAAGCATAGTAAGAAATAATTCTGCCGTCATAACTGCAAAAACAGCTTCTTTCCCGATATTTTTCTATGTAAGGCTCTGCCGTATACCGCATAAAGCCGGAATAACCTTCCTCACCGTAATAAACCATCCTCATAGCGCAGCCCGTTCCCGCACCGCCCGCACCAGCTCGGGCTGCAGTTTTCCCTCAGAGTACTCCGCCGCAATCTGTTTTCCCAAATCAGGATAATCAGTAATCATGGCATCCACCCTCTGTTCACAGACCATCCGCATATAATTTTCCTCATCCACTGTCCAGACGTGCACCTTTCTCTGATGTCTCCTGCACTCCTCCATAAAGCCCGGGAACTGAAGGTTGTAGAGCGCCGGGTGCAGGGCATCCGCCTCCGCCACATAATGTGCATAGCTGACAGGATTTATCATGCCGTCGCTGTAAAGCATCCCCGTCTGCGCCCCGGGATTTAACTCCTTGATTTTCCTTATCGTATAATGGTTAAAGGAAGAATACAGCACCCGCTCCTCCATTCCCATACGTGCCGTCAAGTCCAGCACCCGCTCTTCGATTTCCGGGTAAAACACAATTCCCGTCTTGATTTCCACATTCACGGTAAGTTTGGTAGGCTTTATCAACTCATAAACTTCCTCTAAAGTGGGTATCTGTGCCCTCTCATACTCCGGGTGGGTGCGGTTAAAATTGTATTTCACCAATTTGGCATAACTAAAATCCTTCACCCATCCGTTTCCGTTGCTGACCCGCCCGATAGTTTCATCATGTATCACCACCAGTTCCCCGTCCTTCGTCATCTGAACGTCCAGTTCAATCCCGTCCGCTTCCATTTCCACCGCTTTTTCAAAAGCCGCCATCGTATTCTCCGGCGCATACCCGCTGGCACCCCGATGCGCCCACACAAGTGTCTGTTCCATATATCATCCTCGTTTTCTTTCCATCTTCCAGTGTGCAGGCACACTCCTCTTTCACTACCGCTTCACTAATCCTAAGCGTGCCGGCACACCCTTGTACTCCCTCATTCATAATTAACCAGAAACGAACGAGACAGCACACTATTTTCTCGTAATTATGCTACGCCGCAAATGTAAAATGTGTGAGGGCAGAATTGTAAAATCTATGTAAGCTACACCTTCCAATAAAACCTCAACTGCCAAAAGTGATTGCCGATAACTGATATTCTTTGATTGCTCTGTCAATGCTTATTGCCGATAACTGATATTCTCTGTTTGCTTTGTCAAAAGTGATTGCCGATAACTGATATTGGCAGATTGCACAAAGAAGGCTCTG
>JAGAIK010000422.1 GCA_017626625.1 Roseburia sp. | reverse complement strand
TGGCGTTGCCCGTGCAGACAGCGATTTGCTGGCGGAGGAACCGGATTTTGCTATTGTGGAATTTTCCGTCAATGATGAAGCTACGGAGCATTTCATGGAAACCTACGAGGGGCTGGTACGGAAAATTTATACCTCCAAAACCTCCCCTGCCATGCTTTTAGTTCACAATGTATATTACAACAGCGGCGCTAATGCCCAGGTGATGCACGGACGCATTGCAAGACATTACAGTCTGCCTGCAGTTTCCATGCAGAGCACCATTTATCCGGAGGTGGTGTCAGGAAGAATAGAAAACCGGGAGATTACGCCGGATGATTTGCACCCCAATGATTTGGGACATGAGATGGTTGCCTCTGTTATTACCTATTTCTTAGAGCAGGTGAAAGCGGAAATGGAGAGAGGTAGTTGTGGAGATGAGGCAGAGCCGGAGTTTCCGGAGCCCCTTACGGAAAATGCTTATGAAAATTCTTACCGTTTGCGTAATGATAACAGCCAACCCGAATTGTCCGGTTTTATGCCGGATGAAACACCTCAGCAGCATATCACAGACTGCTTTAAAAAGGGCTGGACAGCGGGAAAAACAGGGGATGCCATCCGCTTTCTGGTCAAGGGCACAGGTGTTGCCGTCCAGTATCGTAAATCCGTCCGGCAGCCTGCTCCGGTGGCGGAAGTGGTGGTGGACGGCAATAAGGAAGGAGCTGTGTTGCTGGACGCTAATTTTGAGGAAACCTGGGGCGACAAGCTGGAGTTGGATACCGTTTTAGAGCACGGGGAAAATAAGGAACATCAGGTGGAAATACGTCTGGTGGAAACCCACGAGAATGACGTAGTACCTTTCTATCTTGTTTCGGTGATTGGCTGCGGCGAATAATAAGTTTTAATAATACGGTGAAAGTGAAGAAAAGATATATTATTTATCTGGCAGTTGAAAAAAACAGTAAAATCGTGCAGAATGGAAGAGACCAGCAGGCGTGGTTTTGTGAAAAACAGACAGGTATTTTGGAAAAAATGGAAGTGTCTGTGGATAATAAGGAAAAAAATAACTGTGGAGATTGCGAAAAATATTTGACATAAGGGAGGAAGGAACATGTTTCGTGACGATTTTGTGTGGGGTGTGGCAAGCAGCGCTTACCAGGTAGAGGGAACGGACCCGGAGGACGGAAGAGGAAAGACGGTCTGGGACACCTTTACGGAGGAAGGAAGAATTTTTGAGGGGCAGAACGCCTACACTACCTGCGATAATATGCACCGTTACCCGGAGGATTTTGCCCTGATGAAAAATCTCGGAATCCATGCCTACCGTTTTTCCCTGAACTGGGCAAGAATTTTGCCGGAGGGAACGGGGCGGGTGAATGAAAAAGCCATTGCAATGTACCGGGATATGATTTTTACCATGAAAAAGAATGGCATTACGCCCTACATTACCCTGTTTCACTGGGAGTTTCCGGCTGCCCTCTATGAGAAAGGCGGCTGGCTCAATCCCGAAGTGGTGGACTGGTTTGGGGAATATGCAAAAGTGGTGGCGGAACATTTTTCTGATATCTGCGAATATTTTATCACCATCAACGAGCCCCAGTGCGTGGTGGGGCTGGGACATCTCAGCGGCGTTCATGCGCCGGGGGTGAAGTGCTCTGTAAAGGAGACGTTCCAGATTGCCCACAACCTGCTGAAAGCCCATGGAAAAGCGGTGATTCAACTGCGGAAATATGCAAAGCAGCCTATCCAAATCGGTTTCGCTCCCACCGGAGGCGTGGCGTATCCTTATACGGACAGGAAAGAGGACATCGAGGCGGCAAAAAAGGTATACTTTGGTTTTTACAATCCCATGGATAACTGGACCTGGAACGTATCCTGGTTTTCCGACCCAGTGTTTCTGGGAAAATATCCCGAAGAGGGCTTAGAGAAATTTAAGGAATATCTGCCGGAAATAACGGAGGAGGACTTAGCGCTTATCCATCAGCCCCTGGATTTCATGGGACAGAATATTTATAACGGCTATTATGTCCGGGCGAGAGCGGATGGGGAGCCGGAATTTGTGAACCGTGCACCGGGATTTCCCAAGACGGCGGCAGACTGGCCTGTGACGCCGGAGGCATTTTACTATGGAATTAAGTTTTTGACGGAGCGTTATCCGCTGCCCTTATATATTACGGAAAACGGAATGTCCTGCCATGATATTGTAAGCCCGGACGGGAGAGTTCATGACCCGAACCGCATTACCTTTTTAGATTCCTATATAGGGGCAATGCAGCGTGCCTGCGACGAGGGGGCGGACGTGAGAGGCTATTTTCTGTGGACTTTTCTGGATAATTTTGAATGGTCAGACGGCTACAGACAGCGGTTTGGTATTATTTATGTAAATTTTGCCACCCAGAAGCGCATTGTAAAGGATTCTGCGCTCTGGTATCAGAAAGTAATTGAGACGAATGGAGCAGTGTTGAGTATGAATCAGTCAAACAAAGAAATTTTATTTTTAAATCCGGTCTGCACCCATAATATCTGGGGCGGAACAAGATTAAGGGAAGAATTTGGTTATCCGGTGGAGGGAGACGACATCGGGGAGTGCTGGGGCATTTCCGCCCATCCCAACGGGGACGGCACCATCCGGGAGGGAGCTTTTGCCGGAATGAAATTATCGGAGGTGTGGGAAAAACACCCGGAGGTATTCGGTAATCTTGATTATGACCGCTTCCCGTTGATGACGAAAATTATTGATGCCAGGGACGATTTGAGTATTCAGGTACACCCGGAGGATTCTTATGCCAAAGAGAATGAAAACGGTTCTTTTGGTAAAACCGAGTGCTGGTACATTATGGATGCGCCGGAAAATGCCTCCCTTGTGATTGGACATAATGCGAAAACAAAGGAAGAGCTGGAAGCTATGATTCATGAGGGCAGATGGAAAGAATTTATCCGTGAGATTCCGGTGAAAAAAGGCGATTTCATTCAGATTGACCCCGGAACCGTCCATGCCATCAAGGGAGGACTTCTCATCTTAGAGACGCAGCAGAACAGCGATATTACTTACCGCGTGTACGACTATGACCGTCTTTCTGACGGAAAGCCCAGGGAGCTGTATGTGCAAAAGATTATTGATGTGATTACCGTCCCGGCGAAATCTGTGGAGGACAGTGTAAAATCTGCATGTAATCTTTCAAAAAATAAATTGAATGAATTATATTCCTGCAATTATTATAAAATTTATAAGCTTGAGGTGGAGGGAAAGGCAGAATTTGAGCAGGGCGAACCCTTCCTGCTGCTGTCTGTTTTAGAGGGAGACGGCATTGTAAACAGCCATCCGGTGAAAAAGGGAGACCATTTCATTTTACCGAAGGATTTCGGAAAAGTAGAAATTTCCGGTGAGATGGATTTGATTGTTTCTGCGCCGGGAGAAAAGAAATAAGAAAAAATTCTTTAGTCCATGGGAAATCTTTGCTATAATGGTGGGGAAGAAGCCTTTGCTTCTTCCCCATAAGTGTTTGCGGCAGAAGAAAAGCTGTCGGACAGAGGAAAGAAAAAGCATTGTGAAAAAGGAAAGTAAACATGGATAAAGAGGAAAGAAGATTAAAAAGACAAAATGATACGAAAAAAGCGGCGGTGGTGGTGGCGGTATTCTTAGTGATTCTTGCCGTCGTTATCGGTGCAGCGGTTTTTGCCGTTGTGAAATTTATGCCAAAGAACAGTAAACCTGCGGCGCCGGAGGCGGATTCCACCGAGGTGACGGAGAGCACCGAAAGCAGTGGGACATCGGTAAGCACCGAGGCGCCGGAGGCAGTGATTACGCCGGAGACGCAGCAGGCGATGGATTTTGTGGCAGGAATGACCTTAGAGCAGAAAATTGCCCAGATGTTTGTGATTACACCGGAAGCACTGACGGGGTATCCTAATGTGACGGCTGCGGGAGATACCACGAAAACCTGCTACCAGCAGAAGCCGGTGGGCGGCATTATTTATATGGAAGAGAATCTGTTAGGCTCAGAGCAGACCACCAAAATGCTTACGGACATGCAGGCAATCGCGAAGGAAATCACCGGGCTTCCGGCGTTCTTAAGCGTGGACGAAGAGGGCGGAACTGTCACGAGGATAGCGAAAAATGAAGCCTTCGGAGTCAATGATGTGGGAAACATGAGCGAGATTGGCGCTTCGGGAGATACGGCAAAGGCCGGACAGGCGGGCGTGACCCTGGGAACTTATTTAAAGGCGCTGGGCTTTAATGTGGATTTTGCCCCGGTGGCGGACGTGCTGACCAATCCCGACAATACAGTGATTGGAACCCGTTCCTTTGGTTCGGACCCTCAGACGGTGGCGGATATGGTCAGCGCCGAGCTGCAGGGCTTACAGAGCCAGGGCGTTTACGGTGTGGTGAAGCATTTCCCGGGACACGGCGGCACTGCGGGGGATTCCCATGAGGCGGCGGTGACTTTGGATAAGAGCCTGGAGGATTTGATGGCAACGGAGCTGGTGCCTTTTGAGAGAGCCGTGCAGGACGGAGTTTCCTTTGTGATGGTGGGACATATTTCCGTGCCTTCCGTGGTGGGAGACGACACCCCGGCGTCCCTGTCCCAGATGATGGTGAGCAACGTGCTGAGGGAGCAGTTAGGTTATGACGGCATTGTGATTACGGATGCCCTGAATATGGGGGCGGTTACCGACAACTATACCTCAGACCAGGCAGCGGTTCTGGCGGTAAATGCGGGAGTGGATATGCTGCTGATGCCGCAGGATTATGAGGCGGCTTACAACGGGCTGCTTGCGGCAGTACAGGACGGAACCATTTCTGAGGAGCGGATTGATGAGTCGG